>DJXC01000204.1 GCA_002449575.1 Ruminococcus sp. UBA7014 | reverse complement strand
ATGCAGAATTTCTGTTCGCCGGAACGCCCAACGGCATGGAAGCAAAGCTCATTCCGCAGGCTGGCTACAGAATCGAATTTATCAAAGTCGCCGGATTCCAGAGAAAAATTTCTCTCGAAAATATCGGCAGAAATATCAAGGCTCTGTATTATCTCGCCGGCTCCGGTCACAGAGCAAAGCAGATAATTCAGGAGTTTCAGCCGGATATTGCCATCGGCACTGGCGGCTATGTTGCAGGACCTGTCATCCGTATGGCGGCAAAAATGGGCATTCCTTCTGCAATTCATGAACAAAACGCCTATCCCGGTGTGACTAACAAACTCCTTGCAAAAGAAGTCGACCATGTGATGCTCACTGTGGAAGATGCTCTCAAATATTTTGAAGATGGCATTCCCTATACTGTCACCGGACTGCCTGTACGTGCTGAACTTCTCCAGAAAACAAAGGAACAAGCCCGTGCAGAACTCGGCTTTAATAATGATTTCTGCATTCTGTCATTTGGCGGAAGCCTTGGTGCAGGTGCAATTAATGATACAATGGCAGAAGTGTTCCGCTGGCATGTCTCCGAAAAACTAAAAATTAATCATATTCATGGTTACGGCGGTATGGGAAAAGATACCTTCCCTGCAAAAATGAAAGATTACGGCGTTCCCATGAAAAGCAAGAGAATCCGCATTACAGAATATATCAATGATATGGATACCTGCATGGCTGCTGCGGATTTGGTTGTCTGTCGTTCCGGTGCAAATGCCCTTGCAGAACTCGAAATGCTCGGCAAACCTTCTATTTTGATTCCATCTCCGATTGTTGCCGGAAATCATCAGTATCATAATGCTATGGTACTTGGCAAAGCCGGAGCGGCTGTTGTAATCGAACAGAAAAATATCACAAACGAAAAAATGATTTCTGAAGTCGATAAATTATACCGTAATCCTGAAAAAATCCAGAATATGGCAAAAAATGCCGCTTCTCTCGCTGTCCGTGATACCGAAGACAGAATCTGGAGTGTGATTGAAAAACTTATCCGCAAAAGCAAATAGTTTCTCACAAGTCTGACACTTTTTACATACTATGCAGAATGAAAGGAGTGTCAGTTATGCAGAAATTTGTGATACACGGAGGAAAGCGGCTGGAAGGTGACATCACAGTACAGGGCGCAAAAAACAGTGCCTTGCCTATTCTGTCAGCCGCAATGCTCTGCGAAGGCGAAAATATCCTCGAAAACTGCCCGGAATTATCTGACGTTTATGTCGCCTGTCAAATTCTCACCAGTGCCGGTTGTCAGTGCCAGATGCAGAATCATACTGTCAGTATCAAAGCCGATACTATCCGAAATTCCAAAATTCCCGAATCGCTTATGCAGGAAATGCGTTCTTCCATTATCTTCCTCGGTGCGATGCTTGGCAGAACCGGAACTTGCATTCTCGGTTATCCCGGCGGCTGTGAATTAGGTCCTCGTCCGATTGATTTGCATTTGCAGGCATTTCAGAAAATGGGCGTAAAAATTCAGGAAGAAAGCGGCGTTCTCACCTGTACGACCCCAAACGGTCTGCATGGCGCAAAAATTCATTTACAGTTTCCGTCTGTTGGTGCAACGGAAAATATTATGCTTGCAGCAGTGCTTGCCAAAGGTGAAACGATTATCACCAACGCCGCCAGAGAACCCGAAATTGTTGATTTGGCAAAATATCTCAGAACATGCGGCGCAAATCTCTGCGGAGAAGGCAGCAGTACTATTATGATTCAGGGTGTGAAGAAGCTTAACGGCTGTACATACCGGATTATGCCTGACCGGATTGTAACAGCAACATGGCTTGCCGCTGCCGCTTCAACAGGCGGAACAATCCGGCTGTTACAGGCAGATACCGTCAGTCTGGAAGGGATTCTGGATGTTTTTGAACAAATGAACTGTTCATGCAGTCATACAGAAAATACAATTTGCTTTTCTGCCGGGAAGCCTCTCCGGGCGGTGCGCTTTCTGAAAACAATGCCTTATCCGGGTTTTCCGACAGATGCACAGGCTATCGTCATGGCAGTACTTTGTAAGGCAAACGGTACTTCTGTGATAGAAGAAACTATTTTTGAAAACCGTTTCCGGCATGTGGATGCCCTTGTCAGAATGGGGGCAGATATTCAGGTTACAGGTCATGCGGCTGTCATTCATGGTGTGAAACAATTGCACGGTGCATCTGTCAGTGCAACAGACCTCCGTGGAGGAGCGGCTCTGCTTGCTGCCGGACTCGGCGCACAGGGTGAGACTGTCCTGACAGAAATTTCTCACATCGACAGAGGATATGACAGCCCGGAAATTCTGCTCCGCAGTCTCGGCGCAGATATTAGAAGAATTTAATATGATTTTACGTTACAGGAAGTGAGTACTCTTGCGAGACATAGAAAAAATGAATATGGCACATGGCTCTAATTCCAAAAGAATCCGCCGCCGCAAAAGAGGACGGTCACTCTATGGACTTCTGGTTGTGATTCTGGCATTTGCAATTATCATTACACTTTCAACTACTTTATTTTTCAATGTCAGAACCATTCGTGTCACGGGAGATGCGGATTATAAAGCCGAGGAAATTGTCGAAAAAGTCGGCGTTTCCGAGGGCGACAACATGATGCGCCTAAACCTTCCCCAACTGGAAGCCGCTGCCGAAGAAAAACTCCTCAACGCTGAAACTGTGGATATTAAACGCCAGTTTCCCAGTACACTGATTATTGATGTCAGCCGTGCCGTGCCGGCATACAATGTCAGCTATGAATATGGTACTCTTATTGTCAGCCAAAATAATAAAATCCTTCAGGACAGTATGGACCCGGCACAGGGACTTGTCAGCATTATTGGTTATGAACCGGAAGAAACAACCCCCGGCAGACATCTTTCTGCTTTGGAAGAACGACATGATAAAATTCTCTCTGCCTTTCAGGAGTTAATACAGGAAAATTCCCTTGCTGTACCGATTTCTTCCATTGATATGACTGACCTGAATGATATTATCGTCAATTTTGATAACAGAATCCAATTTGACATGGGCAACTGGAGCGAAATTAATTATAAAATCAGCTTTGCAGAACAGGTCATTTCCGGACAGTCCGCTGACAAAGAAGGCTACCTGACAATGATTGGTTCAAATCAGTGTTCTTTCCGGAATAAGGCAGATGTACTCAATGCCGAAAAAAATGCCGAAAGACGTGCGGCGGCACAGCAGGAAGCCGATGCCGCTGCTGCACCTGAAAACAATGCAGGTGCAATTTCAGAATTGCCGGAAGACCAGCCGGATGATTTTCCGGCAGAATATGAGCAGCTTGAATAAAATTTTATGTATCATTTTGTGAAAACCGTGCAAAAAACAGCGGACAAAGTTGTATGTTTCAGGAAATTTTGAAATTTTGTCAAAAAACTATTGCAAAATCCGTTCAGATGTGCTAAAATAATATTATCTAAGTATTTTTTACGGAATTTTTGATTCTGGTAGGAGGAACTAAAATGACAGACTTCATCTATGAAGAAGCGTTTGAACCTGATGTAAATATCAAAGTAATTGGTGTCGGCGGCGGCGGTGGCAATGCGCTCAACTGTATGGTAGATGCTACTGATGTCAGCGATATCGAATATGTGACAATTAATACGGATGCCAAAGCTCTGAAAAATTCCAAGGCTGCTACCCGTATCCAGATTGGCGCAAAGCTTACCAAAGGCAGAGGCGCAGGCAATAAGCCGGAAATCGGTCAGCACAGTGCAGAAGAAAATATTGAAGAAATCGAAGCGGCTCTCAAAGGTGCAGATATGGTCTTTATTACTGCCGGTATGGGCGGCGGTACTGGTACTGGTGCAGCACCTGTTGTCGCAAAAGCTGCTCAGCAGATGGGGATTCTGACAGTGGCTGTTGTAACAAAGCCATTCGCTTTTGAACGTGAACAGAAAATGCGTCAGGCAGAAGCCGGTATCGCTGAATTACAGAAATATGTCGATTCTCTGATTGTTATCCCCAATGAAAAACTGCTCGCTGGTCTGGAAAAAGCACCCACTATGAAAGAATCTTTTGCCCTCTCAGATGATATTCTGAAAACTGGTGTCAAAAGCATTTCTGACCTGATTGTCGAAGAAGGTTATATTAATCTCGACTTTGCCGATGTTTCTACAACTATGAAAGGCGCAGGCTATGCACATATGGCAATCGGTCACGGTTCTGGTAAGGATAAGGCTATGGAAGCCGCTAAGGCTGTTATCAGCAGTCCGCTGCTGGAAACTTCTATCGCCGGCGCAAGAAGACTGCTGATTAATATCGCAATGTCTGAAGATACTCTCGCTTCTGATGTGGATACTGCTTCTAAGATGATTACAGAAGCGGCTGCACCGGATGTACAGTTTATTTTCGGCGCAGCTTTCAAGGAAGATATGCAGGACGAAATGACAGTTACTGTGATTGCTGCTGATTTCTCCAATGGTGACGAACAGGATGCTGAACCAGAGGAAGAAGTTACTGTTCCTAAATATGCCCCTAAGCCTGCAAAAACTGCAAAGCCTAAGAAAGAAGCTGCTCCTGTTATCGAAGAAGAACCAGAAGAAGAACCAGACCCCGTTCAGGAAGATGATGATTTCGATGACGAAGAAATTTCTGTTTCAAAACAGTCTGCTCCACGGGAACAGTCCAACAGCTACATGCCCAGACCTTCTGCCCAGCAGAGAAGACCTTCTGTTAACGATATGGACATGCAGGAAATTTTCGATATTCTCGGAGGAAACTAAACCATGTTTTCCAGTGCTGTACTGAAATCTGCACTGCTCGGCGGTTTTGAAAAAACCTCTGTGGAAAACTGTCTGAATCAGTTGCTTGCCTCTATCAATCAACTGGAATTTCAGCTCGGTCTGCCCCAGACAGAATTCGACAGTACTGCTCTCAAAAAAGTCAGATTTGGCTCTGGCTATGACAAAACTTCTGTTTTGACTTATATCGATATTCTTCTGACAAGAATGAACGAATTGCAGAAATCTCTTGAAAAATAAATAAATTTCTGCATTTTTAGCTCCGGCGATATAAAAATGCCGGAGCTTTTCTTCTCTTTTAGTGAAATTGCACGAATTTTTAGTCAGGATTTTTACATAAATTCGCTTGCAACTGCAAGAAAAATATGTTATAATAAGCATAGTAATGTGATACAGGAATATGAAAATTCTCCTGTACAGGAAAGTGAGTTGTTATTATGTCTATTCCAACCGGTGTACTCAAACCAACCAGAATCGGCGGTGGTTTTGAAAAAGAATCTGTTCTGACTTACATTGATGAACTCCAGAAGAAAAACAATGAGTTAGAAGACGAGAACAAAGAACTTCGTGAAGCCAAAAGTGTTGAACAAAATGAGCTGATTCAGGACTATAAGCGTGGCGAAGAAGATGCTAAAAGACGTGCTGCCGAAGCCGAAAGAGATGCTGAAAAAAAAGTACAGGCTGCTGAAAAAAAAGCTTCTGAATTTGAAAGAAAATTTAATGAAGCTACAGAAAAAGCTGCAAAACTTGCCGAAGCTCTCAAAGGCGAAAAAGAAGCAAGACAGACTGATATCGAAAAAGTCAGAAAACAACTGGAGGAAATTACCACCAGCAGTGCAGATGCTGACAAAATGAAAGAATATCAGCAGGAAATTATGGAACTGAAAAACGAAATCAGTTCCATGAGTATGGAAACAAGCGAACTCAATACTAAACTGGAACTCCAGGAAACAGAAATCGCTGACCAGAAATCCAAAATCGAAGATGCTGAAATCGAACTCGAAGACCTCAATCAGTCTCTGGATGCCAAAGATGACGAAATTGCTGCCAAAGGGGAACAGATTTCTTCCCTCAAAGCAAGAAATACTCAGCAGGAAGCTGAACTTCTCGAACTCCGTGCTTCTGAAAGAAGTCTCCGTGACCAGGTGCGTGAACTCGAAGCTAAATTAAATGAAATCGAAAATCAGCCTGTACAGAATGTTACTGCGGATATGTTCGGCGGCTGGATGGCAAATCTCGCCAAAAGTGCTGAAAGAGATGCCAGGGAACAGGTCGAAAATGCTAAGAAAGAAGCTGAAGAAATTGAGAGAGAAGCCAGCGAAACTGCGGAAGCTCTCCTCGCAGAAGCCGAAGAACGTGCTGCTACTGCCAATGCCGAAGCAGACAAGATTCTTGATGCTGCCCGTCAGCAGGCTCAGCAGGAATCTGCTGACAAGATGAAAGCCGCTGAAGAAGCAGAAGCTAAGGCAAATGCCCTCAACGCTCAGGTACAGGCTATGCTCCTTGCGCAGATTTCCGGTATAGAAGAAAATCTCCAGAAAATTCAGGAATCTGTCATGCAGGCTGTCGAAGGTATGACAGACAAACTCGATGAAACGGGTACGCTTATCGAAAAGGCAAAGGAAGATATTAACAATCATGCGCCGGAAATTACAGTAAATATTCCCGTAAAACCTGTCCAGAAGACAGAACCGGATATGAAACAGTCCGAAACTCCTGTAATTGAAGAAATTCAGTTAGAACCTGTTCCCGAAATCAAGCCTGCTCCGTTGCC
>DJXC01000036.1 GCA_002449575.1 Ruminococcus sp. UBA7014 | reverse complement strand
ACTCCATATCGCAGGTGTGCATGAACCGTTCCCCGTTGGGAGCAGTCATCTCAAAAGTCTCTGCCCGCTTGAAAGTATGAAGTGTCTTTCCCTCAAATTCAGCACCCCACCCGTACTGATATTCAATATTCATGAACCATTTCAGCATCGGGGTATCATCGGCATCGCTCCAGTCGTCCGAAACCATGCAGACTGCCACGGCATAAACGTGGTTCTGGTATCGCTCCACGGTCATTCTGATTTCCTGAATCTTTCCGTAGAACGGTTCAGCATTCAGGTCATCGGCAAATTCATTCAGGTCGATGATTTCCCCTTCAATTGCAGAACGGAGAATTTCTTCATAATCGTCCGCACTGCGTGTATACATCTCACGCTCACCAGCAAGAATTACCGCAGGGTTGCTGTAAAGTTTCACTGTCCTCATAAAAACGCTCCTTCAGATTTTATTCCGGCAGGCTTTCTGCCTTCCGCTGTATGCTATATTAGCATAATTTCAGGAGAATAGCAAGTATCTAAAAGCACAGAATATCGAGGAAAATGATGACTTTCTGTTGTGTAGTATACACTTTCCGCACAAAGGCTTGGACAGCCGTTCTGTGGGGCAGTTCCCGGAAGGGGCAAGTTATCCGCACCAAACCGGAAAAGCCCGCACAGGCTAACGTGACGGGAAACAGCCCCGAAGGGCTGTGCCGCTGGATTAAAGCCTGACTGCGATTCCGTTTACTGTTTCAATGTCGCTCCATGAAGTCGTTCTTGTCACCTTGCAGATTCCCTGCACCACTGCACCGTATTCAGCAAGTTTGTGCAGTCTGTCCATCAAACCCGTGCTGTGGTCGGTGACTGCCATTTCCGTAACGCCTGCCTTGCGGAGCGTTGTCACAAAATCCTCAATGTCACGCTCCCAGGGAAAGCTGTCGCATTCGTAGCAGCTGCTTCCATAGCAAATCGTGTCGTGGTAAACATGGTAGGCGGCAATCTCGCCGTTTGTCCACTTTTTCTTAGGGTTTGCGTCCATTGCTCTTCTCATTTCTGCAAAGTAGCTGTTTGTTTCCATTGTGGTTTCCTCCGTTTGGTTTGTATTCGGCGGGCTTTCTGCCCTTCCGTTGTACACCATATTACCATAAAAAACTACATTTATCAAGCGGCTAAAAGCACAGAATAGTCCGGTGCGGCGGTTTCTTTCTTCAGCTTCGGCCTGAGTGCGCCGCCGTCAATCAAAATCTGTCTGATTTCGTCGACAGAGACCTGATTCAGGTCAGCTAAAATCTTAATCTGATTCTGTTTGTGCTTTGCCTGCTTGTAATTCCGGCAGATTTCTTCATTGGGCATTTCCATCATGTTCACCTCCTTTCACAGATGATAATGATGTGTCAGGATATCCTGCCACAGGTTTTCGCGCTGTACCTGCATTTCTTCCAGTTCATGCGCAATGCTTTCCTGTCTCTGTTCGGCTTCGCTGTTCTCTTTGTGCATAACATAGAACCGACACAGAACCCAAATGCACAGGCCGATAGTGAACAGGGCTAAGCCAATCAGGAAAATGTCATGAATCCATGCTGAGCCAATCAGTCCGAAAACCGCACTGAGCAGAACAATCAGCATTTTGATGACGGCAATCCGCATTGCAGGGTTTTCAGTCTTCATAGGACAGTAACTCCCCGTTGACAAGCTCCCACTGCATACCGGCGCAGTCGAAACGGATATAGTTCCAGTCGGATGCGGCATAATACGGGTCACGCTGATAAGTCTCTTTCCGGCGGATTCTGTGATATTTGTTGACCTCAAATGTTTCCGCATGATGATGAATCACAATCAAATCCTCGATAAATCCGAACAGGGAAGACAGCATATATTTCGCATTTTCTTCATCTTCCGGAGCAACACGCTGGCTTGCGAGTTCTTCATAATCGGACTGTTTCATATTCGTTCCGGTATGTTCTGCCGGATGCCAGTCAAGTTCTTCATCAAGCTGTGTGCGGAGGTGTGCAGAAGTTTTCTGTTCTCTTTCAAGAGCCTTTTCCAGTTCCTCAATCCGGGAATTCAGTTCATAGAGACGGCTTGCAAAGTCCTTTTCTCTTTCCTGTTCGAGCTTGTTGACTGCTGTCTGAATGCGTTCTGCAAGGAAGTCAGCATTAAACTTGTACTTCTCGCAGAATTCGTGCTTGTCCTCTTTGGATTCGCTGTAGAATCTCTCAATTACGGAATACTGGTTCGCTGACGGATAAATCCCCGTCAGGTTTTCAAATTCACTGATTAACATAATCAAATTACCTCACTTTCGTTATCAGTAGATTTAAGCATTCAGCTCCGGACAATCTCACGCTGTGCGCCTGCTGGGGTTTCCTCTCGGTCGCTCCAGTCGTTGCTTTGCCGTTGCTGTGTGGTGGGCGGATAGTTTTACATCTCATGCCCAGGAGATATGTAGAGAGGGTTATGCACCAGAGAATTCCTGCTTTTCTGATTCTCCCTCTAATGCCTTGATAAACGGTCTTCTGGGAATCAGCACCCGTGTTCTGATAAGGATTGTCGGAAAGCAGAAACTGTTCTTTCCTGATTGCTTATCCTCTTTCACCTGAACATTGATGCTGTACTGCCCGACACCGAGAATCGGTGCGACTTCTGCCGGAACAAGCATTTCCTTATCGAGTGCTTTGAGTTCTTCGAGGGTCATAGCTTTAGGTTTCATAAAAATCGCCTTCTTTCAGTTTTTGATATTTGGACTGGATTCAGGTTTCTGTCTGCCTGCGATTTCATCAAGTGACACATTCAGAAAATCAGCGATTTCAGTAGCCAGCGAAAAGGACATATCTTTTGTACCATGCTCTACACGGCTGATATACGATTTTGTTACACCAACATGATTTGCGACACTTTCCTGTGTAATACCCTTCGCAGTTCTCACGTCTTTCAGATAATTGTTTTTCAAAAAAATTTCCCCTTTCTATTGACTTTGGTAAACTTTTGTGTTATAATATTAATAAATATAAATGGGTTCTCCTATTTGATTATTTTGTCTTTTCTAAATTTCGTTTACCATGGTAATATTATACCATACCTAAGTCACATTGTCAAGGCAAATTTCTTATTCGGGTAAGAATTTGTATATATAACTATATTTCAACAGGCTGATTGTAGCATTTTTACCAAAATAATAGAGGAGGTGTCTAATATGACATATTGGGATAAATTCGAGAAATTATGTAGTAGTATGGGCAAGAAGCCAAATCCCGTAGGAAAAGAAATAGGTGTATCTTCTGCAACTGTCACCAAGTGGAAAAATGGTGCTGTACCAAACGGAGAAATCTTACTTGCGGTTGCTGATTATTTTAATGTTTCTACTGATTACCTCCTTGACAGAACAAGTGACCCCACACCTGCACCGAGAAGACGAAAAAAAGATATAAGAGAGCATAGGTATGTTCCTAATGTATGGCTGGTAAAAGAAAGAATCAAAAAATTATGTATGGAACAATGTAAATCCATGTCTGAAATTACATCAGAAATTTCACTGGCTATGGAAGATTTGAATCAATGGGATGAAACGCAAGGAATAAGTTCAATTGCGTTTGATAGGATTGCTGATTATCTCGGATGTTCCGTTGACTATATTCTGGGATATACAGATGAACCCACAGAACACTTTTTCAAATCAGGTGATATTATCGGAGATAATAACAGTGGGAACACAGGAAATGTAACTATTGGGTCAAACTTAAGCGACACTCCACAGATGGATAAATTTACAACGGAATTCTTGAAACGATTTGAAAAACTTGACTTTGATGATAAACTTGAAATCATGAACCTCACTACACAAAAATTAAAGGAAGGTACATGAACATGGGATTTTTTGAAAGTTTTCTGAAAAAAAGAAAAGTGAAAAGAGATTTAAAACAAGCACAGCACAATCGGCAACTTTCAGGTAATGAAATAGAAAATTCTCTTACCATAGAAGGTATTCCGTTTGGTTGGATGACATATCATCCTGATTTTGTAAAGCAATGTTCTAATATTGAAATAGAATTAAGAAAGCAGATTCAGGATGCTGATTATGCACTATCTTCCTACGAAAAGTGTCTTTACTCATGCGAACAGTATGAACATGAATTTTCAAAACAAGGAATTTATTTTCAAAGGTACTTTCATTCTATGGTTACAGAAAGCATTCTGAAAAGCATGGAACAAACAAAAAATAGTATCGCACGCACTGAAGAATACGATAAAAAAATAAAAGAAATGGAATTTAGAGTTATTCAAATACTGGAAAGCCAAGAAAGCATTCTACAGTCAGAATTAGTAAAACAGTTCCCTAAAGACTTTGCCTCACTGGTACGCGATTATGTGAAAGAATTGGAAGATGATGATAGAATCATAAAAGAAAAAGAAGGGCGTTCCTATCGATTGAAATTGAAAAAATAAAAATATTACCGGATTTGCCAGTTGACAAATCCGGTTTTTTATAGTATGCTGATAAAGAGGTGATATCATATGAAATGCATCAAATGCAAAAAAGAAATACCAGATAAAAGTCTGTTCTGCAACTGGTGCGGCAGAAAACAGGAAACCACTCCCAGAAACACCAAGAAGCGAGGCAACGGACAGGGAAGCATTTACAAGATGCCAGCCGGAACATGGGCGGCAGAAGCGACACTCGGCTATTACAAAAAGGACGGAAAGACAAAACGGAAACGCATCAGAAAATACGGTTTCCGCACCAAAAAAGATGCTCTGGAATATCTGTCCGGACTCCGGAACGGTACAAAAGCACAGAAACACATCACAGTCGGAATTCTGTGGGAGCGTTTTCAGAGTGTGGCTGAGAATCTTTCCAGAGCCAAGCAGAACACTTATCGGGGCGCATGGAAGAAAATACAGGATTCTATAGAATACCGCTGGATTGATGACCTGACTGTTTCAGAGTTGCAGGAAATTACAGACACCTGCGGAAACAGCTATTACACGAAGAAAGAAATCAAAAATCTGTTATCACACTTTTATAAGATTGCTATCCGTGATGATGTTGTTGACCGGAACAAGGCAATACATATCCAGCTTCCGAAACTCGAAAAAACAGAGCGTGAAATCCTAACAGAGGACGAAATAGAAACGCTTTGGAATGATTATCACACAGAAACGACACCAATCACAGCGCAGATGCTGGTCATGCTGTACACGGGCATCAGACCGGGCGAACTGCTGACAATCCTGAAAGAAAACGTGCATCTTGATGAACAGTATATGACAGGCGGCATCAAGACCGAAAAAGGAAAGAGAAGAAAAATCATTCTTCCGGATAAAATCATTCCTGTGCTGGACTGGATGATGAAGAACGAACCAAAAGACAGAATCGCTTATTATGGAGATAAAGCAAATTTCTATACCGTATGGAAAGAAAAAAGAGAAACTCTGCAAATCCGTGAAGTCATTACACCTTATTGCTGTCGGCACACTTATATTACAAGATTAACCGCTTTGAAAGTATCGCCTGCTATGTTACAGGAGCTTGCAGGGCATGAAGATTATGACATCACGCTTGAATATACACATCTGTCCATTGCTGACCGTCTTGCAGAAGTCAACAGATTAAAATAAAAACTTATTACCCCATTTATACCCCTTTTTATGATAAAAACGGCTATTTTACGTTATCACTGATACCACCACTGGGGCGGAAGTTAGAGAAAGAATGGTGAATTTTATGGGAGTTGTCAGTGATGCCATCAGCAGTTTACAGGATTGGTGTGTGAACCTGTTCCGGAACGGTATCAAGTCACAGTTTGACGGCATTTCCAGTCTTTTGACGGATACGTTTGATAAAACAACCGGAGATAATGGCTTGATTGGAATTTTTTTAACAGGACATCCGGCTGACTTTACTGGAAATGCCGGAGGCTCAGGCACTCACATCTGGACAACAATTGAAACACTTTGCAACAATGTTGTCGTGCCGATTGGCGGCTTTATCCTGACGATTGTCCTGTTGAGTGACCTGATTCAGACTGTCCTGCGTGGAAATAATTTCAAGGATTTTGATGATTCTATCTTCATCAAGTGGATAATTAAGTGTCTGTGCGGAGTGATTCTGGTTTCCAAAGTTTTCTATATCGCTTCGGGACTGTTCTCATTCGGCACAAATGTATGTTCAAACGGCTTGACCACGCTGTTCGGAGGAGGAAAATATATCTCAACTCCGCTGGAACTGAAACTTTCGGCTCTGGATACGCTCGAACTGAGCGAACTCATGACTGTATGGTTCATTTCGCTGATTGTACATCATGGTGTGATGATTCTGATTGTGGCAATCATCATCACGCTTGCAAGCCGGATTATAGAAGTTTTTATGTATCTTGGTGTCGCTCCGATTCCGATTGCCGCTATGATGAATGAGGGCGAATGGAGCAGTATCGGTAAAAACTGGATTAAACAGCTTCTTGCATTATCGTTTCAGGGATTTTTCATTATCATTGCTCTGGCAATCTTCAAAACGCTGTTTGCAAACGTCATTACAACACTCAACTCAGGTGACGGAGGAATTATCATGCAGATGGCTATGTTACTGGGATATACAGCGGCACTAGTGTTCACAATCCTGCGAACTGGAGCAATCAGCAAAAGTGTCTTTAATGCTCGATAAGAGGTGAAAAATGGCTCATTATGT
>DJXC01000129.1 GCA_002449575.1 Ruminococcus sp. UBA7014 | reverse complement strand
GGAATATCCAGTTCAAAAGAACATTTCTGATTTTTCTGCATCAGTTCATATTTTCTGCCAGCCATTGCACCATGAATATAGAATTTTATCTGCTGATTTTCATCAACAGTATAGGCAAAATTCACCGGAACAATATAAGGAAATTCTCCGTCAGCAAGTCCGATTCGGATAATATCGCATTCATCAATAATGCTTATCATAATATTGAAATCAGTGATTTCACGGTCTTTTCGTCTCATAGATTATTTTCCTTCTTTCAGCTTGGCGATTTCATCACGCAGAAAAGCAGCATGTTCAAATTCCAGCATTTTGGCAGCTTCTTTCATCTGGACGGTGAGATTCTGAATTAATTCCTGACGTTCCTGTCTGGAAAGCTTTTTCCGGGAAATTTTATCTTCAACAGTCTCTTTGCTGGAAATTTCAATAATTTCATGAATCTCTTTCTTGATAGTTTTCGGAATGATGCCATATTTCTGGTTATAAGCCATCTGGATTTCCCGTCTGCGGTTGGTTTCCCGGATGGCACGTTCCATTGAGCCGGTAACATTATCGGCATACATGATAACTTTGCCTTCGGCATTCCGGGCAGCTCTGCCGATGGTCTGAATCAGAGAAGTTTCACTCCGGAGAAAGCCTTCTTTATCGGCATCAAGAATAGCCACAAGAGAAACTTCCGGAATGTCCAGCCCTTCACGGAGCAGATTAATTCCGACAAGTACATCGAATTCACCTGTTCTTAAATCCCTGATAATTTCCATGCGCTTGATAGTATCAATATCATGATGCAGATAGCGCACCCGCACTCCCATACTTTCTAGATATTTCGTTAAATTTTCCGCCATGTTCTTAGTCAGGGTCGTGACGAGAACACGTTCTTCATTCTGGGAGCGTGTACGGATTTCAGAAAGCAAATCATCCATCTGTCCTTCTGTCGGTCTGACACTGATTTCCGGGTCAACCAACCCGGTAGGACGAATCACCTGTTCCACAATCTGAGCGGAATGTTCATGTTCATATTCGCCGGGTGTGGCACTGACAAACATTGCCTGATGCATATGACTTTCAAATTCGGCAAAGATGAGCGGTCTGTTATCAAATGCACTCGGAAGCCGGAAACCGTAATCGACAAGCGTTTGTTTTCTGGCACGGTCGCCTGCACTCATAGCCCGCACCTGCGGAATGGTAACATGACTTTCATCAATAATCATGAGAAAATCTTCTGGAAAGTGGTCTAAAAGCGTATACGGCACACTGCCGGGCGCACGTCCGGCAAGAACTCTGGAATAGTTTTCAATACCGGAACAAAAGCCGACTTCCCGGAGCATTTCCATATCATAATTAGTTCTCTGGGCAATTCTTTGTGCTTCTATCAGTTTATGATGTTCTGTAAACCATGCAACACGTTCCTGCAATTCCTGTTCAATTTCAGTGATAGCCTTTTCGGTTTTATCACGGCTGTAAACATAGTGAGATGCCGGAAAAATAGCAGAATGCTGTAATCTTGCTTTCACGTTTCCGGTAAGGACATCAATTTCGCTGATTCTGTCAATTTCATCACCAAAGAATTCCACCCGGACAGCCGTATCTGTCGAGGCTGCCGGAAAAATTTCCAGTACATCACCACGGACACGGAATTTGTTTCTTGTAAAATCAACATCATTGCGTTCATACTGGATTCTGACGAGTTCCTGAATTAAATCAGAAAGGCTTTTTTCCATGCCTACACGCACAGAAACGGTCATATTTCGGTATTCTTCCGGACTTCCCAGAGAATAAATACAGGAAACACTTGAAACGATAATGACATCTTTTCGTTCAGCGAGTGCTGTTGTCGCTGAATGCCGGAGTTTATCAATTTCTTCATTGATAGAAGAATCTTTTTCAATATAGCTGTCAGTACTGGGAACATAGGCTTCCGGCTGATAGTAGTCATAATAACTGACAAAATATTCTACAGCATTTTCCGGAAAGAAAGCTTTCAGTTCAGAGCAGAGCTGTGCTGCCAGAATCTTGTTATGTGCCAGTACGAGTGTCGGCTTGTTCAGATTTGCAATAAGATTTGCCATTGTGAATGTTTTGCCCGAACCAGTCACACCGAGCAGAGTCTGAATCTTCTTTCCGTTCCGGAAACCTTCTGTTAGTCTGGCGATGGCTTGTGGCTGGTCACCGGATGGCTGATAGGGGGAATGCAGTCGAAATTCCATAAAAAGACCTCCTAGAAATCATGATGTTCCGCCATAGAATACGCTGTGCCGTTTCCTATGACAATATGGTCAAACAATTCCAGATGAATTGGCTCGATATAATTGATAAGCTCCTGTGTTGCCCGTATATCCTGATAAGAGGGCTTTGCTTCACCATGCGGATGGTTATGTGCCAGAACCAGAATATTACAGTTTGCCTGACAAACAAAACGGATAATTTTTCCCCAGTCCATTTTTACCTCACCAGATGTACCAGAACTAAGAATTTCTACAGATTTCACATGCATTGTATCAGAAAGTGCTGCCGCCATAAGAATTTCATCTTTGCATTCTTTTCCTAATTTTTCCAGAAAATACCGACAGCAGTCGGCATGATTTTTCAGCCGTTTTTTTTCATGTTTTGGCTGTTCCATCATCCGGAACGCTTCTCCGATAACAGCAAGATATTCCGCACTTTTCTCGCCGATGCCGGATATCTGCATAAAATCCGGAATTGTTCCCTCCAGAAAAACATTTTCAAGAGAACCAAATCGATTTATCAGCATATGGGCAATATCGTTTGTATTCACCCGTGGAAGTATCGGAAACAGCAAAATTTCCAGAATTTCATGGGAGCTGAACCCTTGCCCCTGATTATCGACAAATCGTTTCAGCATTCTTTTTCTGTGACCATTATGCAGATTTGCTGCTTCTTTTGTCTTGTTCATAAAAATTACTCCAATTTTTAATTTGCAAAATACAACGTTTTATGTTATAATAAAAATTATCATATCAATCAGAAAGGATTTGAGTTTTCAACATGCTGCACGAAATTATCATCAGCCGGAACGATGCCGGACAGAGACTGGATAAATTTCTGTTCAAATTCCTGCCGTCTATGCCGAAAAATATGATATATAAATTAATCCGTCAGAAAGATATTAAATATAATCAGAAACGCTGCAAAGGAAATGAACTGCTTCAGGAAGGTGATATTTTACAGATTTATGCCAAAGAAGAATTTTTTGTCCGGAAAACTGTTCCGGAAATCAGAACAGATTCTGCCGGAGCATCTCTGCACATTGTCGCCGAAGATGAAAATTTTCTGTTTCTGTACAAGCCAGCCGGAACAGATGTACACAGCGGCAGTCAGAAAGCAATGCCCTCTCTGATAGCACAAGTACAGGCATACTTAATCCGAAAAGGGGAATATCTTCCTGCACAGGAACAGAGTTTTAAACCAGCACTCTGCAACCGGATTGACCGCAATACTGAAGGGCTTGTCATTGCCGCAAAGAATGCCGCTGCGCTCCGTGCCATGAATGCGGCAATCCGTCAGCACGAAGTCAGAAAAGAATATCTTGCTGTCACTTCCGGAATTCTGCCGGAAAAAAAGAAAACCTGTACGGCATGGCTGAAAAAGAATCAGAATACCAATCATGTACAGATTGCAGAAACACCGGGAGACAGCTCATGGCAGAAAATTATCACAGAATATCAGGTACTTGCACAGCATGACCAGAAACAGCTTGTCCGAATCATTCTGCATACGGGGCGTTCACATCAGATAAGGGCGCATCTTGCCTTTTTAGGTGCGCCGCTTCTGGGGGATTCCAAATACGGCGGCACAGGCAAAGAAAAATTTCAATGCCTGTGTGCAGTATGTCTTGATTTTTCTGCTGTGACTGTGCCGGAACTTGCCTGCCTGAAACAGACCAGAATCCAAGCACCTGTTCCGGAGTTTGTGAAGAAATATTTTCCGGATGTGAAATTATAATTTTTCAATAAATTCTGCTTCGCTCAGAATAGAAATGCCTAAATCCTGTGCTTTTGTAAGCTTGCTGCCGGCATCTTCCCCGGCGATGACATAATCTGTTTTTTTCGAGACAGAACCGGAAACTTTTCCGCCGGCGGCTTCAATGCGCTGTTTGGCTTCACTTCGTTTCATCTGTGAAAGCGTTCCGGTCAGAACGAATGTTTTTCCGCTGAAAAATACGTTTTCTGAAACTTCCTGTTTCTGATACTGCAATGTCAATCCGGAGGCTTTAAGCTTGGTAAGCAGATTCTGCACAGAATCCTCATGCAGAGCTGTATAAAAATTTTCTGCCATGATTTCACCGAAACCTTCGATTTCAGAAATTTCAGATTTCTGTGCCTGTTCCAATGCATCGAGTGTCAGGAATTTGTCACATAATAATTTTGCCGCTTTCTGTCCGATATTCCGGATACCGAGTGCAAAAATCACTCTGTCAAGAGAAGCCGTCTTTGACTTGGCAACGGCATTCACAAGATTTTCAGCGGATTTTTTCTGAAAGCCCTCCAGACCAAGAAGCTGTTCACTTGTCAGCGTATATAAATCCGCCGGGTCTCTGACAAGATTCTGTTCCAGAAGCTGATTGATAATTGCTGTTCCCAAACCGTCAATATTCATTGCATCTCTGGAAGCGAAATGCACAAGCTGTTTATGGAGTTGTGCCGGACAGGCGATATTCGGACAGCGGAGAACACTTTCGCCCTCATCCCGGACAGCCTTTGCACCGCAGACCGGACAGCATTCCGGAAGTCTGTAAGGCACAGCATGTTCGGCATGTGCTGCACTTCTCAGCACTTCCGGGATAATATCCCCTGCTTTGCGGACGATAATTCTGTCACCAATACAGATATTCTTTTCTGTAATGAAATCCTGATTATGCAGAACTGCTCTGGAAACGCTTGTTCCGGCGAGTGTAATCGTATCGAACACGGCAACAGGGGTAAGCGCACCGGTTCTGCCGACATTGACTTCAATTTCCCGGAGTGTGGTTTCTTTTTCTTCCGGAGGGAATTTATAGGCAACTGCCCATTTTGGTGTTTTGGAAGTTGCGCCGAAAAGCGTTCTTTGTTCGAGGTTGTTTATTTTAATGACAACGCCGTCAATATCATACGGCAGATTCTGCCGGGAATTGCCAATAGTTTCAATTGCGTTGTGAATTTCCTCAAAATTACGGCAGATTTTCCAGCCGGGAATCATATGGAATCCGGCATCTTTCAGAAATTCAAGGGTTTCGCTGTGGGAAGCGAATGTTTTTCCCTCGCATCTCTGGAGATTGAAAACGAAAATGTCCAGTTTTCTTTTTGCTGTGATTTCGGAATATTTCTGCCGGAGAGAGCCGGCGGCAGCATTCCGGGGATTTTTGAAAGGCTGTTCGTCATTTTCTTCCTGCTGTGCAACGAGTTTGAAAAACTGCTCACGGGGCATATAAACTTCTCCACGAACTTCCAGAAGAGGAAGTTTTTCCTGTAATTTCAGGGTCAGGGGAATTGTCCGGACGGTTTTCAGATTTGCGGTGACATCTTCGCCGGTGAAGCCGTCTCCTCTGGTAGAACCCAGAACGAACTGATTATCATGATATTCGAGTGAAACGGATAAACCATCAATTTTAGGTTCAACGCTGAATTCTGCTTCCGGAAAGACTTCATGACAGCGGGTTACAAAATCTTTGACCTGTTCAAAATCGAACACGTCTTGCAGACTCTGCATCTGTACGGCATGACTGACTTTCTCAAACTGATTGGAAGCACTGCCGCCGACTCTCTGGGAGGGTGACTGCGGAGAAAGCAATTCCGGAAAATCAGCTTCCAGTTTCCGGAGTTCCTGCATTAGTCCGTCATAGACATAGTCTTCCACGCTGGGATTATCCTGTACATAATATTCAAAATTATACTGTTCCAGAAGCACAGAAAGCTCCTGAATGCGATTTTTCGCTTGTTCTTTCGTCATATTGAACACTCCTGCATCAAATTTCAGAAAGAGAATTCCTGACTTTTCCAGTATAGCACAAATCGGCAAAAAAGTCAAGTTCTAATCTTTCTGCTTAATATTGATTATAGCATATCAGATGTTCAAAAATTCTACAACTGAAAAATTTTCTGAAAAAAATAAAACAGCTTGACAAAATTCTGAATTTACTATATAATGATTAAGTCTATACAGAGACAGTGAATGCTGTTTCAAAAAATATCATTCATACAGGAGGATTATACATGGAAAAATTAAACAAGATTTTTGGTGGAATTAATCTGACATGGCTGAAAGTTATCCTGTTTGCCGTTGCAGCAGGTGCTTATACTGCACTCATGGCTTTGCTTCCGATGACAAATGACACTTCGTTTGAAGATATTACTATTTCATTTGAAGTATGGATTCTGTTCGGAATTTTCATTATTATGAACAGTAAATCTTCACTGGATTCTGCTTTGAAATGTTTTGTATTTTTTCTGATTAGTCAGCCGCTGGTTTATTTGATTCAAGTGCCGTTTTCCAGTTTAGGCTGGGGAATATTTGTATATTACAGATACTGGTTTATCTGGACACTGTTCACCATTCCGATGGGATTCATTGGCTATTATATCAAAAAGGAAAAATGGTGGGGGCTGCTGATACTTACACCGGTTCTGCTGCTTCTGGGCTACCATTACAACAAATTTCTTGGCTTAACAAGATATTATTTTCCGCATCATTTATTAAGTACAGTATTTTGTTTTATCACGCTGCTGCTGTATCCGTTATGCATATTTCATAATAAAAAAATTCGGAATGCCGGTATCATTATCAGTATTCTTATCATAGCCGGTGCATCTGCATATTCCCTGATAAACAGAAATATATATCATACGACAGTTTTAACGAGCGAAGGCAGTGCAGGGGCTGTATTTGATGATACTTATCATGTTTATCTTGAAGACAGCAGTTATGGCAGTGTTCAGCTTGTGTATAATGAAGCTATAGAAACTTACATGGTCGATGCTGAGTTTATTAAGGGCGGAAAAACCAATCTGATACTTGAAGATGCAGACGGCAATCAAACTATATTTGCACTTGATATTAAATACCACAACTATGAAATCACAAAGCAATGAAATAAACCCGGAAACAGCCGAAACTGTTTCCGGGCAATTATTTTATGAACCGCATTCACAGCCCGGACGGGGTTCAGGTCTGCCGTCACAGCTGTCGTTCAGGGTCATGGGCGAAAATTCTTCTGTCGGGAAGCGCATTTTGTCGAAAACGGCACAAGGTGTTTCAGTATCAACAGTACATTCTTTTGTCGGAATCGTATAGTCAAACGTTTGTACCATAACAGTCACAGGTCTTGTCAACTCAATAACTGAAAATAATCCCAGTGTCATAACGACTGTACGCATAGTCGGCGGCAGATTATCCGGTTTCTGGCAGGAATCGCACTGCCGGCAGACAGTACCGATTTTCGTTTCCAGCGCAAGCGGCGGCACGACCTGTACGTTCGCAGTGGGCAGATTCACGACTTCGCAGCATTCGTCCGTTGTGCCAACCTGACAGCCGTTGCTGTAAAATGTCTGTGTATTGGATTCGCTTCCATAAAGAATACTGCTCTTGCTTGCATAGACTGTACCTTGCAGAAGTTTCGGCTGGTCACATGCACAGCTATAGGCAAGCAGCTCTACACGGAATGTAAATGTCAAATCAATATTATAGAACCCTCTGTTAAACGGCACAGGCTCGATTCTCATACAGACATCGGCAACTCTCACACACTTGCTTTTGACAAGCTGTACATTGCACGGCAGTTCTCCACAGTCCAGAATGACCGGAACATTCGAGATGCAGTCCCTGTCACTGCAACTGTCAAATACTCTGTTGACCTTAATCGGCACAGCATTTCTGGTATCGGGACGGCAGCCGAATTCTTCCGCCATAGGCGATGTATCAAAATTCTGATTTATCATCATAGCAGACCTCCTGTCTTGATAATACTATATCCTATTCAGGAGGTCTGCTGTTTGTGACTATTTTTTTACTTCCGGCTGACCGTAAATCTGCTTGAAAAAGCAACTGTAAGCTCCGGTATGACAAGCATTTCCGGTCTGTTCGACATTGACTAAGAGTGTATCATCATCACAGTCAGCGAAAATTGAGACAACTTTCTGCAAATGTCCGCTGGTTGCGCCCTTGTTCCAGAGTTCCTGCCTTGACCTGCTCCAGTACCATGTATAACCTGTTTCGAGTGTTTTTCTGAGACTTTCTTTATTCATGTAAGCAAGCATCAGTACTTGTTTTGTATTGACATCTACGGCGATTGCCGGAATCAGGTCACTTTTCTGAAAATATTTATCCAGATTGTTCAGTTCTGCCTGCATGATATGCTCCTTATCTTAATTCTGCACGGCTGAACAGGTCAGCGATTAAATTTGCATCTTCACAGGCATCTTTGAACGCAAGGGCAAAATCCGCCAGCGACTGTGCATCTTCGGAATAAACAACGAACATATCTGCTTCGGAATCGAATTCAAAGCTGTCATCTTCCCCCTCATAGATTTCTGCTAGAAAAATTTCTGCCAGAGATTCCCAGTCATAACCGTTTCCGGAAAAGCCGTCTTCTTCTCTGGAGAGGAACAATTCTTTCAGATAGCCTGCACCAGCTTCCAGAATCAAGGAAGCCTGTTCTTCGTCAGAAGAAAAACGGAACGGTTCAATTTTTCTCTGAAACTTCTCGCTTGTAAAATCCATAATGAATCCTCCTTATGTGACTAAAAATTGATATCATGTTCTGACAATGATATTTCTGCTGCGGCAGTTATCCTTGACTTCGCCAACAGTCAGTTCCTTAAAATGGAACAAAGAAGCCGCCAGAGCTGCGGAACAGTCTGTTTCTTCAAATGCATCAGCGAAATGTTCCAGTTTTCCAGCACCGCCGCTTGCAATGACAGGAATTTTCACAGCATTGACAACCGCTTTCAGCATCGGTAAATCAAAGCCCTGTTTGACACCATCTGTATCAATCGAATTCAGGCAGATTTCTCCTGCACCGAGCTGTTCAATCTGTTTTACCCAGTTGAGCAAATCCAGTTCCATATCAATTCGACCGCCGTTGATGTAGACAGTCCAGTTCCCGGCTTTTGTTTTTTTGGCATCAATGCCGACACAGATACACTGACTGCCGAAAATATCTGCACCGTCACGGATTAACTGCGGATTCTGTACTGCCTGTGAATTGACAGAAACTTTATCTGCACCAGCACGGAGGGTTTCTCTGATGTCATCCACCGTCTTGATACCGCCGCCGACAGTCAGCGGAACAAAAACTCTTTTCGCTGTTTCACGGACGACATCTAACATGACTCCTCTGCCCTCATGAGAAGCAGTAATGTCATAAAAAACTATTTCATCCGCACCCTGACGATTATATTCCGCCGCACATTCGACCGGGTCACCGACTTCCTTAATTCCTTGAAAATTGACTCCTTTCACGACTTTGCCGTCACGGACATCCAGACAAGGAATAATTCTTTTTGCGAGCATGATTTTCCCCCTTTCTGATTTATTTTCTGGTATA
>DJXC01000190.1 GCA_002449575.1 Ruminococcus sp. UBA7014 | reverse complement strand
ATGAATTGCCGGTGCAGGATGATTTTCTGCCTTGAAACTGTAAATTTCCGGTTTTTCGTCCGTTGTCTTGATTCTGCACGGGAAAACAGATTCCAGTTTTTCTTCCCAGATTCTCTGGAGAGATTCCAGAGAGACAGAATAGTCCAGAGTATAGATTTTATAATCTTCGATAACCTGACCAAGAAGCTGTTCTTCGGGAAGCGGTTCGCCTTCGAGTTCAACAATAAATGCACCGTAGCAAGGCTTGAACAATGTTCCGGAATCTACCGCACCAGAGAACTGGAAGCCGAATTTGTTGCCCATTGCCATTTTTGCAATACCTTCCGCAACACCGGCATAACCAACTGTCCAGACTGCCTTTGCACGTCCGGCAGCAATGATTTTTTCCATCTGGTCGAATGTCTTCCGGATGCTGTCGAATACGGGCAGACCATTTTCATCATATGCAGGAGTTAAGAGAATCACTTTATCTCCGATATTCTTGAATTCAGTTGAAACAATTTTTCCGGAGCTTGCAGTGGAAACGGCAAAAGATACCAGTGTTGGCGGCACGTCAATATGCTCAAATGTGCCGGACATGGAGTCTTTACCGCCGATAGAGCCACAGGAAAGTTCTATCTGGGCTTTATATGCACCAAGCAGAGCGGCAAGCGGCTTGCCCCAGCGTTTCGGGTCATTCTGTGTTCTTTCAAAATATTCCTGGAAAGTCAACCAGCACTGTTCACGTTTGCCTCCGGCAGCGATAACTTTAGCAATCGATTCGATAACGGCAAGCATTGCGCCGTGATAAGGACTTCTGACACTGATATTCGGGTTATAGCCCCAGCCCATCAGTGAGCAGGTATCTGTTTCACCGTTCAGAACAGGGAGTTTACATGCCATGGCTTGAGAAGGTGACATCTGGTAAGCACCGCCGTAAGGCATCAGGACAGTGCCTGCACCGATAGTCGAGTCAAATTTTTCAACAAGACCCTTCTGTGAGCAGACATTGAGGTCAGCCATCATTTCAGACCAGCTGGAAGGCGCATTTTCCGGCAGTTCGCAATTAGCTTCGAGCGGCTGTTCGATTTCAATGTCTGTATATTTTACTGCCCCGTTGGAATTCAGGAATTCTCTGGACAGGTCAACAATAGTATTGCCGTTCCAGTTCATTTTAAGGCGAGGTTCTTCAACAACGTCAGCGACTTTTGTCGCCTGAAGGTTTTCTTTGGCAGCTTCTGCAATGAATTTTTCAGCATCTTCGGCAGAAACGACAACTGCCATTCTTTCCTGAGATTCTGAAATAGCAATTTCTGTACCGTCCAGACCGTCATATTTTTTCGGGACTGCACCGAGGTCAATTATCAGTCCGTCTGTCAGTTCACCGATTGCAACGGAAACACCACCTGCACCGAAATCGTTGCAGCGTTTAATCATGGAAGTGACTTCCGGATTTCTGAATAATCTCTGGAGTTTGCGTTCTTCTGCCGGGTTGCCTTTCTGGACTTCTGCACCACAGGATTCGAGAGATTCCAGTGTATGGGATTTAGAAGAACCAGTCGCACCGCCGCAGCCGTCACGTCCGGTTTTGCCGCCTAAAAGAATAACAACATCACCCGGAACAGGTCTTTCACGGCGGATATTTTCAGCAGGAGCTGCACCAAGAACTGCACCGATTTCGAGACGTTTTGCCATATAGCCGGGATGATAAATCTCGGAAACATGTCCGGTTGCAAGTCCAATCTGGTTGCCGTAAGAACTGTAGCCATTGGCTGCACCGACAGTAATTTTTCTCTGCGGAAGCTTTCCGGTAATCGTATCTTCTACCGGAACAAGCGGATTTGCTGCACCAGTGACACGCATTGCCTGATATACATAAGAACGTCCGGAGAGCGGGTCACGGATAGCACCGCCGAGACAGGTTGCTGCACCGCCGAACGGTTCAATTTCAGTCGGGTGGTTATGGGTTTCGTTTTTGAACATCAGAATCCAGTCAGCTTCTTCGCCGTCGATATTGGCTTTAATCTTGACGGAACATGCGTTGATTTCTTCGCTTTCGTCAAGGTCTTTCAGCAGACCGTCAGCCTTGAGTTTTCTTGCGCCCATGGTAGCCAAATCCATAAGTGTGAGCGGTTTGTCTTCTCTGCCGAGAGATTTTCTGTCTTCCAGGTATTTATCATAAGTTTCTTTGATATAATCTGTAGGAATCGTAACATTCTGAATATTTGTCAGGAATGTGGTGTGACGGCAGTGGTCACTCCAGTAAGTGTCAATCATACGGATTTCAGTGATAGTCGGGTCACGGTGTTCCGTATTGCGGAAGTAATCCTGACAGAATTTGATATCATCGTAATCCATGGCAAGACCAAATTCTTTGATGAATTTATGCAGCCCGGCTTCGTTAAGGTCAATAAAGCGTTCCAGTGTTTCGACAGTAGTCGGAATATCATAATTCGTATCCAGTGTCTTGTAAGTGCCGAGTACAGCTTCACGGCTTTCGACAGGGTTAATCAGATATTTTTTGATACTCTGGAAATCTTCGTCAGAATCCACGCCGGAAAGAATATAAATTCTTGCATTCTTGACACGGCAGCGTTCTTTCTGGGTCAGAATCTGGATGCACTGTTCACAGCTGTCAGCTCTCTGGTCAAACTGACCGGGAAGATATTCCACAGCAAACAGCTTGTCATCGTCAGCGAGTTCCGGCAGTTCGCTGTAGACTTTATCTACAGCAGGTTCAGAAAAGACAGTCGGAATGGCTCTCTGAAAATCTTCTTCGCTCAGGCGGTCGGCATCATAGCGGTTCAGAATGCGGACTCCTGTCAGATTCAGACGGAGTGCAGTGCGCAGGTCATTCAGAACAGACTGTGCCTCGACTGCATAAGCAGGCTTTTTTTCAACATAAACACGGAAAACAGACATGTTTTGTCCTCCTTTTGATGATTTTGCAGAATTCTGCAATGATTACTTCTATTGTAACACATCTTGCGGAAAAAGGCAATTGTTTTTTGTGAAATTTTTTAATTTTAAAAAATCGGCAATTTTTACAAAAATATGAATCATGACTTGTGCAAAGTGATGAATGTCAGAAAAAAATTGTAAAAAACTTGTGTTTTTTTACAGGATGTGGTATAATATTCCGTGAGCAGCTGAAATTTTTCGGCTGTAAAAATATTTTATTATTTTATTACATTGGAGAGGAAAACAAGATGAAAGAAATCAAAGGTCTGAATGACAAACAGGTCGAAGAATCACGGGCGAAATACGGCAGTAATAAAATGTCGGAACAGGCTTCCGAAACATTTATGCAAAAACTGCTAGGCAATTTCGGAGACCCGATGATTAAAATTTTGCTCGTGGCATTGATTATCAATGTCGTGTTTGCAATTATGAAAAAGGCAGACTGGATTGAAACAATCGGTATTGCAGCGGCTGTACTGATTGCAACACTCGTTTCTACTTTTTCAGAGTACAGAAATGAAAATGCATTCCAGGCACTTCAGGCGGAAGCTTCCCAGATTAAGTGCAAAATTTACAGAAACGGCGAAATTGTGGAAATCCCGATTGATGAAATTGTTGTCGGTGATGCTGTTCTGCTCCAGTCTGGTGACAAGATTCCGGCTGATGGTGTTCTGATTGACGGTAATATCAAAGTTGACCAGTCTGTCCTGAATGGCGAATCCGAAGAAGCAAAAAAATCTGCTGTTGATATTGTCACTGACGAAGCTGGTGCAAGTAAAGATTTTCTGCATCCGAACAAAGTATTCCGTGGTGCAGTAGTGTGTTCCGGTAACTCTGTGATGCAGGTGACAACTGTCGGCGATAAGACAATTTACGGCGAAATCGCCAAGGAACTCCAGACAGATGAAGACAGAGAAACTCCGCTGAAATTAAAGCTTGGCAAACTGGCAAATCAGATTAGTGTATTTGGCTATATCGGCGGTGCAGCAATTGCAATTGCTTTTATGATTCAGTGTATTATAAAAGCCGGCAGTTTTGGAGCGTATTTTGCAGGCGGTACACAGATTCTGGTTGATTTGGTAGATGCTGTTATTTTAGCAGTAATTATCATTGTAATGGCTGTTCCGGAAGGTCTGCCGCTGATGATTGCAATCGTATCAGCACAGAATATGGGCAAGATGCTGAAAGAAAACGTACTTGTCAGAAAAATTTCCGGTATCGAAACTGCTGGCAGCCTGAATCTGCTCATGAGCGATAAAACAGGTACTATCACAAAAGGACAGCTCGAAGTTGTCAATTATACAGATGGTGCAGGCAATGCCTTTGACAGTTACAATGCTATCGGTGAAGTACAGGCTCTGCTGATGAGAGCAAGTATTTTCAATAATACAAGTGCTGTGATTTCCGGGCAGGGCGCACAGCGTCAGGCAGTCGGCGGTAACATGACAGAACGTGCATTGCTGAATTTTGTCAAAGATGTGGAAAATAATGATGATATCAGAATTATCGACAGTGTGCCTTTCAACAGTACAAATAAATTCTCCCTTTCTCAGGTAGAAGGTGTGGTAACTGGTACACTCATCAAGGGAGCACCGGAAAAAATTATTGACAGATGTAAGTATTATTATGATGCAAACGGTCAGAAACAGCCGTTTGATGCTAAAATTATGACTGCTAAGATTGATGAGCTGGCAGTTCGTGCTATCCGTGTACTGGCATTCGCCATCAGTGACGGTGGTATTACAGAAGAAGGTCTTCCGGCTGGTGAATGGACACTTGTGGGCATTACAGGAATTCGTGATGACGTTCGTCCGGAATCTATCGAAGCTATCGCACAGGTACAGAAAGCCGGTGTTCAGGTTATCATGATTACCGGTGACAGAAAGGAAACTGCTGTTGCTATCGCAAAAGAAGCAGGCATTATCCGTTCGGAAGAGGATGTTCGTCTGACTTCTGATGAACTCAATGCTCTCTCTGATGAGGAAGTCAAGAAGATTATGCCGAAACTTCGTGTAGTAGCCCGTGCGCTGCCGACTGATAAGAGCCGTCTGGTAAGAATTGCTCAGGAACTTGACCTTGTAGTCGGTATGACGGGTGACGGTGTCAACGACTCTCCTGCACTGAAAAAAGCTGATGTCGGCTTTGCAATGGGCGGCGGTACAGAAGTCGCAAAAGAAGCCAGTGAAATTGTTATTCTTGATGATAACTTCCTGTCCATCGAAAAGGCTATCCTGTTCGGACGTACTATTTTCAACAGCATCAGAAAATTTATCGTATTCCAGCTGACAATTAACGTTTCTGCCGTACTGGTAAGCTTTATTTGTCCGCTGTTAAAGATTGACCATCCGCTTTCTATTACACAGATTCTTTGGGTCAACCTTGTAATGGATACCCTTGCAGCTCTCGCATTCGGCGGCGAACCCGCTTTGAAAGAATATATGAACGAAAAGCCGAAACGCCGTGACGAAGCAATTGTCAGCAAGTATATGTGGTCAGAAATCATCACTGGTGCGCTCTGGTCTTTCGGTCTGAGTATGTTCTTTATTCTGTCCCAGTTCATGACTGACTGGTTCAGCAGAGGACTGACACCGGAAGAAACAACCATCAAGGGCGTAGAACGCGCCTATCTGATGACAGGCTATTTTGCATTCTTTATCTTTATTGCAGTATTCAACGCATTCAACGCAAGAACACAGAAGATGAATCTCTTTGACCATATTACAGAAAACAGCGGCTTCCTGAAAGTGATGGGCGGTATCGCACTGGTACAGGTAATTATGACTTATATTGGCGGTTCAGTACTCAGATGCTATGGCATGAACGGCAAAGAATGGATAATTGTCCTGATTATGGCATTGACTATTATTCCGGTTGACCTCATCAGAAAGGCAATCGTCGGCAATAAGAAAGCTGAATAATTCTGCAATTCTACAGCGTATGCTGTGAAAATAAATTTTATATACTAGGAGGTATATACAATGGCTGTAAGTTTGATGAAAGGTCAGAAAGTTGACCTGACAAAAGGAAATCCCGGACTCTCTAAACTGATTATCGGTCTGGGCTGGGACGTGAACCAGTATGACGGCGGTGCAGATTTTGACCTTGATGCTGCGGCATTTCTGCTGGATGCCAGCGGAAAAGTCACAAGTGATGCGGACTTTGTCTTCTACAACAATCTGAAACACGCTTCCGGTTCTGTCATCCATACTGGTGACAACCTCACCGGCGAAGGCGAAGGCGATGACGAAGTCCTGAAAGTTGACCTCAGTAAAGTACCTGCAAACATCAGCAAGATTGACTTTACAGTTACTATCTATGATGCTGAAACACGCTGTCAGAATTTCGGTCAGGTCAGCAATGCTTATATTCATGTTCTGGATGAAACCAATGGTGTGGAACTGATTCGTTTTGACCTCGGCGAAGACTTCTCTGTAGAAACAGCAATTGTTGTCGGCGAACTGTATCGTCATAACGGTGAATGGAAATTCAATGCAATTGGCAGCGGATTTGCTGGCGGACTTGCTGCACTGGGACGTAATTTCGGCGTAAATGTCTGATAATTTTTAATTATAATTTTAATAAAGGAGGATTTTTCTCATGGTAAATCTGTCTAAAGGTCAGAAAGTTGACCTCACAAAAACAAACCCCGGTCTGACAAAAATTATGGTAGGTCTTGGCTGGGATATCAACAAGTATGACGGCGGTTCTGAATTCGACCTTGATGCTGCGGCTTTTCTGCTCGGTGCAGACGGCAGGGCTTCTTCCGAAGCGGATTTTGTATTCTATAATAATAAAGAACATGCCTCCGGTTCTGTTGTTCACATGGGCGACAATAAGACTGGCGAAGGCGAAGGCGATGACGAAGTTATCAATATTGACCTGAGTGCAGTTCCGGCTAATGTTGACAAGATTGATTTCACTGTGACTATTTTTGAAGCAGATGAAAGAAATCAGAATTTCGGTCAGGTCAATAATGCCTATATCCGTATCCTGAATCAGGAAAATGGCGAAGAACTGATTCATTTCGACCTTGGAGAAGATTTCTCTATTGAAACTGCTGTCGTTGTGGCAGAACTTTATCGTCATAACGGCGAATGGAAATTCAATGCTATCGGTTCTGGCTTCTCTGGCGGACTTGCTGCACTGTGCCGCAATTTTGGTCTGGATGCATAATTCGTTATGGCAGTCGAATTAAAAAAAGGTCAGAAAGTCAATCTGTCCAAAGGAACAGGAAAACCGCTTGGCGAAATCTTAATCAATCTGAACTGGAGTCAGCCACCGGCTAAGAAATTTTTGGGGATAACACTCGCTCAACAGTCGATAGATTTGGATTTAGGCTGCCTCTATGAAATGAAAAACGGCAGTAAAGGCTGTGTACAGGCTTTAGGTAATACTTTCGGAAGCCTGCATTCGTCTCCGTTCATCGCCCTTGATGGCGATGACAGGAGCGGTGCAGCACTTGGCGGTGAAAATCTTCGTGTCAACGGTTCGCATGTGGCAGAATTTAAAAGAATTCTGGTTTATACATTTATTTATGAAGGCGCAGCGAACTGGAGATGCGCAGATGGTGTTGTGACTGTAAAATGTCCCGGCAGTCAGGATTTTATTGTCCGCATGGATGAATATAGTTCTGCAAAAAGAATGTGTGCAATTGCTATGCTTGAAAATAATAACAATGAAACATTCTCTGTAGAAAAACTGGTACAGTTCTATGACGGTCACAGCCAGATGGACAGAGCTTTCGGATGGGGTATGAACTGGGTACCCGGCAGAAAATAATGAGGTGTGAATCATGGGTGTAAATTTAGTCAAAGGACAGAAAGTGAATTTGCAGAAATCCGATGGCGGCACATTAAGAAAAGTCGTTGTTGGTCTTGGCTGGGATGAAGCACAGCCGCAGAAATCCGGCGGTCTGCTGGGTGGTCTGTTTGGTTCAACTAAAACAAAGAGTATTGACTGCGATGCTTCTGCTTTTTTGTGTGTTGACGGAAAAGTCGTTTCTAATACAGATATTGTCTATTTCGGTAATCTGAAACATAATTCCGGCGCAGTACAGCATATGGGAGATAACCTGACAGGTGCAGGTGATGGTGATGATGAACAGATTATTGTTGACCTTACCAGCGTGCCGCAAAATTATGACAAAATTGTCTTTGTTGTCAATATTTATCAGGCAACACAGAGAAATCAGCATTTCGGCATGATTCAGAATGCATTTATCCGTATTATGGATGCCGATAATCATCAGGAACTCTGCCGTTATAACCTTTCGGATAACTACAACGGCATGACTGCTATGATTTTCGGTGAAATCTATCGTTATAACGAACAGTGGAAATTCAGTGCAGTCGGACAGGCTACCACAGATAATGATATTAAATCTCTGGCAAGACGTTTCAGCTGATTCAAGATAAGCAAAGAACAGACAAGAGGAATCCGGAGATTCCTCTTGTTTTATTTTTGGAGGTGTACTGATGGAGAATGAAAGTCATCCCGTACAGACCGTTGCGGAACTGGAGGAAAAACTTGACCAGTTTCAGGGTCTGAAAGAAGTCAAAATAAATATTCATGCCCTGATACGCTTATTGCAGGTCTGGAAGCAGGAAGAAGAAAAGCATATAGAATATACCCCTGTTCCGCTGCATCTTATATTTGCCGGAGAATCCGGCACGGGCAGAACACAGGCTGCCGGACTGATGGGACAGATTTATCATGCACTTGGCTATTTGTCTGATGGCGGTCTTGTGGAAGCAGAAGCGGCTGACCTGAATGAAACACTGACCGCACAGGCAGAAGGAAAAGTGCTGTTGCTTTCCCGTCCGGACGGACTGACTTCGGAAGGTGCTGAGATGCTGGAAACACTTTTGAATCGTCAGAAAGGAAATCTTGTCATTATCCTGAAAGGCACACAGCAGGAAACAGAAACAATGTTTGAGAAACAGCCTTCTTTGCGAATCCGGTTCAGTAAATATTTTATATTCGCAGATTTTCAGAGCGTAGATTTTCAGGTCAAACCAGTTTCACGAAAGCTTGAAATTTCTGATGTTTCTTCTCTGGCAGAACAGGAAGAACAATTGGAAGCAATTCAGGAAGCGGAAGTTCCTGTTCCGCAGCCCCCTGTACCGAAAAAACTGGATGCCAATGCACGGACAGGAGAACTTTTGAGAGCCGGTGCAAGACTGGATTTATCGCCCTATCTTCAGGATGAAATCCGAATCCGCCTTGTCTGGCAGAAACTCCGGCTTCCTATGGAGATGGATGCCTATGTTTTTCTGCTTCATGAGAATGAAATGACTGGCTGTGACGAAGATATGGTCTTTTTCGGCAATCTGATTTCACAGAATGGGGGAGCGGCTGTCGTGGATGGCGCAGAATACCCGGAAGCCGCCTTCCAGCTGCCAAAATTGTTTCAGGATATTCAAAAAATTGCAGTCTGCTTTTCGGCTTATGGTGATAATCCGGATTTTGATTTTTCACAGGTGGAAAAGCCCGTACTTCAGATATTTCATAAAGAGGAACAGATTGCATGGATGGATTTGCAGAATCTGAAATCAGAACGGACACTTGTCGCTGCTGAAATTTATCGTTATCAGAATACATGGAAATTCCGTGCTGTTTCTGCCGGATACCGTGACGGTCTGGAACAGCTTTGTCAGCGGTTTGGTATTGAAGTAGAGTAGAATTTAACACAGATTTAATTTGACTGTGCTTTATATTTGATTTGTTTCTGTTATAATAAAGCCGGGTTGACAAACCCGGCTGATTTCAACAAAAGTTAGCAAAGAATCCTCCGCCTATAGAGGCGGGGAAGGATATCACTTTATTTTACAGAATAACGGAGAATATATATCTATGAATCATGAAATCACAGAACTGGCATATCATGTCGGCGGACTGCTGTATATGCCAGCTTTGCAGGAAGGAATTGCCGGAAAAATTATCCGCCGGGCAGTGCCGTATCTGACAAGTGTGGCATTTTGTCTGGAAGATTCTGTTCTAGACAGCGCACTGCCGGAAGCAGAACAGGCATTATGTCATACTTTTACAGAATTGTATGCGCAACGGCGGGATGATTTTCCGCTGCTGTTTATTCGTATCCGTTCGGCAGAACATATGCGCCGAATCTGGCAGATACTCGGCAAGAGCAGGGAAATCCTCACAGGCTTTATTCTGCCAAAATTTGATACTTCCAATGCAGATGATTATCTTTCTGCACTGCTGGAACTGAATCAGGAGTCCAGCCATCTCCTCTATGCTATGCCGATTCTTGAAAGCCGTGCCATTGCAGATATATCTACCAGAGAACAGGAACTGAAAATTTTGTATGATAAATTAATGGCTGTTTATCCGTTGATTCTGAATGTCCGTACGGGCGGAAATGATTTCTGTAATCTGTACGGACTGCGGAGAGCAGAAGACCAGAATATTTATCAGATAGGAATTATCCGTGATATTCTTGCAGATATTCTGAACCGGTTTTCCGGAGAATTTGTGGTTTCTGCTCCGGTATGGGAATATTTCGGCACAAACAGCAGTACATGGATTTTGGGAATGCAGAAAGAACTGTCACTTGACAGACTCAACGGTTTTACAGGCAAAACGGCAATTCATCCCTCTCAGCTTCCGTATATCTGGGAAAGCCTGAAAGTTTCTGAAGAAGATTATCGGGATGCCTGCCGGATTCTAAGCTGGAATGAATCACATAAGGCGGTACAGAAAGGATTTGGCGGTTCACGCATGAATGAATTGAAATGTCACGGGAAATGGGCAAAAAAAATTAAAATATTAGGCGATTTATATGGTGTTGTCCCGAAAGGAGTGCTTGCAGTTGCATTATAATCAGGAAGATTTGCTGAAACTGGCAAAACGTTATCAGAATGCGAAAAGAAGCTATTTGCTGGTAAATCCGTTACAGGCAAAGCATTTAGCCGTTTCTCCAGAAAAAGCTCTTGACATGATGGAAACACTCGGCAGACAGTTATATCAGAAATATCCGGAAGCCAGACTAATCATTGGCTTTGCCGAAACTGCTACAGCGGTAGCAGCAGCGGCAGCAATGCAGTTTCCGGAAAATGTCTGCTTTCTGCATACAACAAGAGAAATGCTTTCCGGTGAATGCCTGAACTTTAAAGAAGAACACAGTCACGCTGTCGAACAGAGATTATATCTTTCCGGAAATCTGCCGGAAACAAAAGAAATTATTCTGATTGATGATGAAATTTCAACCGGAAAGACTATCCGGAATATGGTTTTACAAATTCGTCAGGAGATACCAGCCTATCAGAATGTAAAATTTATTGCAGCTTCTGTAATAAACAGAGTTTCTCCCGAAAATCTGAAATTACTGGAACAGGAGTATATTTTATGTGATTGTCTCTGTAAACTGGAAAATCTGGATCATACCAGTCAGGTAGAAAAATTTCAGGTCAGCGCACCGGAAGAATTGCCATTTTCTGAAAAAATGGCATATCAGTGTATTATTGCCAGAAACAAACTGCCAGAATCCCGGAAACTGCATACTGTACAGGAGTATCAGAAAACATTTCAGGCATTTGCAGAATGTGCAGAGAAAGAAATACAGCCTGTACTCGCCGGGAAAAAGAAAATTCTCGTCTTAGGAACAGAAGAATGTATGTATCCTGCCTTGCTTCTGGGGAAGCTTCTGGAACAAAGGGGGCTGCTTGTCCGCTGTCATGCGACAACCAGAAGTCCGATTGGTATTTGTCAGGATAAAAATTATCCCATTCAGGAGGGTTATGCACTGCCAAGCTTTTATGACCCGTCAAGAAAGACATATATTTATAATATAGATAAAACAGCAGATGTTGTTTTGCTTGTAACTGACAGTAAGGCAGATACTGCGCAGGCTATGCAGACTATCAGTATTCTGTTTCCGGATTCTGAAAAAATTCTGATAAAGGGGTGATTTCATGAAAAGTTCCTACAGACCGGAAGATGTTGAAATCCTCCTGAAAGATATTACCGGACAGGTGCAGCCGCTGGAAAATCAGGAACGGGAACAGTTTATTCAGCAGGGAATACATTATTCTGAAATGTTGCCCCGTGAACATGCGCCTTCTGAAGCGTATCTGCAAACATTTCATGATGCCCTGAAACGTTATGCACCTCTGACAGCTCAAGCAGTTGGCAAGCTGGCAGAGAAAATTTTTCAGGAAAAAGGAGAAAATATTGTTCTGGTATCTCTTGCCAGAGCAGGTACACCAATAGGCATTCTGCTGAAACGTTATCTTGAACAGCGTCACCAGATAAAAGTTTATCATTATACTATCTCGATTATACGGGGAAAGGGGATTGATAAAAATGCTGTACGGTATATTCTGGAACGGCATATGCCGGAAAGCATTCAGTTTGTGGACGGCTGGACGGGAAAAGGCGCAATTCAGAATACACTGCTGGAAGCGATGCAGGAATTTCCGGAACTAGACCCCATGCTTGCAGTTTTGTCTGACCCGGCACATGTTGCCGGAAAATCCGGTACTTATGAAGATTTCCTGATTGCCAGTTCCTGTCTGAATGCAACTGTTTCAGGCTTAATCAGCCGGACATTCTACAGAAAAGATATTATTGCAGAAACAGATTTTCATGGTGCAATGTACTATGAAGAATTTGAAAACATTGACATGACTGAAACATTTCTGTCAGAAATCGAACATCATTTTGATTTTTCTCTGCTTCCGGTCAGTGAACTGTGTCCGGAACAGGACGCTCTTGCTGAGATACGGCAGATTGCAGAAAATTTCAGCATTTCAGATATTAATTTTGTCAAGCCGGGTATCGGCGAAGCAACAAGAGTACTGCTACGGCGGATTCCGTGGAAAATTTTAGTCCATAGTCTGGAAGATACTGCACATCTGGGGCATATCTATCAGTTAGCAGAAGAAAAACAGATTCCTGTGGAAGTGTATCCTCTGCAATGCTATAAAGCCTGCGGACTGATTCAGCATCTCGCCGATAACTAGAAAGTTTTAGCCTATGAAAAAAATTTTATTTGCCTCTGATTTGGATAATACCCTGATACATTCATATCAATATAAAAATAGTTCTGATATTTGTGTAGAGTTATATCAGGGACGGGAACAAAGTTTTATGTCACGGGAAGCCGCCGCACTATTCCGGCAGGTGGTTCAGCAGGAAAATATTTGTTTTCTGCCAGTCACAACCCGCACTATGGCACAGTATCAACGAATTTTCTTTCCAGATGCCTATACACCGGAATTTGCTCTGACTGCAAACGGACATATTCTTCTGAAACAAGGGATTCCCGAACCGGAATGGCTTGCTGTTTCGCAGAAACAAAATATACAGTATCTTCCGGAATTCCGGAGACTGGAAACGCTCTGCCTTGCGGATGCAAGATTCCGGCATGTCAGCCTTGCAGATGATATGTTTGTCGCCTGTGCGTGTGAAAATCCGGAAACTGCCGACAACTGTCTTGCAGATTATCAGAAAAAGACCTTTCTGCCGGGATTCCGTACCGGAAGAAAACTTTATTTCTTTCCGCCGGATTCTGATAAAGGTTCAGCTTTGCAGCGGTTTTATGAAAAATATCCGTTTGATATTATCATTGCTGCCGGTGACAGCGAAATGGATTTGCCCATGCTGAAACAGGCGGATATTGCTTTATTCCGGGAGAATCAGCCGGATTTTGCTGCATATATTCTGAAACTGGTAATAAATACAGCTCTTTCTTAAGAGCTGTATTTTGCTTTCTATACTTTCAGTAATAAAAAACAATAAAATTTGAATTATAAACAGTTCTTTGTACAAATTGAACAATTTAAAGACTGAAAAATCTATCATAAGCAAAAGAAAACATGACATAAACCTCTTGAATTTCTGAAAAAATTATGGTATAATGACATTATAGTTCCAGTGGTTGCACAGGTTCACAATTATATATAGAAAGGAAGAATGAATATGATGAAAAAAACGCTTAGTCAGCGCATAATCAGCGGTTTGACCTCTGTCATGATGGCAGTCATGAGTGTTGTAGGTTCTGTTGGTACGTCTGTTCCTATACGAGCAGCAGATGGCGAATCAGCCGCTCTGTTTTCACTTCAGCATGATGACCTCAAATATGAAATATGGGGCAGTACATTTTATTATAATGTAAATACCATGTCAGTGAAAATTAATTTCCAGACAGCTGATGCAAATGAAAAACAGGTTACAATTCCAGACAACACATACTATTTGCTGGTACATGCTGTAGGTGAAAGTAACAATAATTTCACTTATACAGATGATATGAGCAAAGATGCTTATAAATTATTTGAAGTACAGCCTGGAGATGCAACAACATGGGATACGGGTGCTTTGGAGGAGTTGCTTCCTGTTGGTGGTTATGATTGGGCGGGACAGCCTCTATCACCGGATACAATGAGTATTGAAGGCTATCTGCTGAAAAACAATGCCCCAGATACTGAACTGACATTGGATGATGCTAAAGAAAGAACAAATTGTACAGAGGTCAGTGAAATTGAAAATATGCCTGTTTCTTATAACAAGCTGACCCCCGGTATGCCAACTGCAATTGAATTGAATGCTTCCAGCGGTCACAGAGTTATCTTCAATGTATATGACTATGATGGTGTAACTCCTTCTTATGTACAGAATGGACATGATACAAATTATTATATGCTGGGAACTATTAAAGACAAAGGAACAGGCGAAATAGCAGGCTGGTCTATTCAGGAGTTTGACCCAACTGTCAAAAATGTGGGTTATACTGACTGGAGCGGCAATTTTGTAGCTACCAGCTATCAGGGAGTTATCGGTTTTGATACTTTCTATGCCTATGGTGAAGATGGTTCACAGACAACAGAAACGATAGAATACAATACCAATGATTATGTATTCTCTGCCCGTGCCTACCGTTCTGATGAGACACCAGAAACTTATGCCGATATTATTGATGAAGACGGTACTGTTAAATCTGGCTATGCAGATAACATTCTGATGTACAGCCCTGTCAGCAATACAACAAACGGAAATGTAACAACTATCAATTTCAAAAGAGACAGTGTTACATATAATGTGTTGATTGACTATAACAATGCAGATATTGCAGAAGAAGATTATCTGTATTTATTTGTAAAAGTAGAACATCAGAACAGTGACCCTACTTATTATGTACAACAGATTACCTCTGCAGATACAGAAATTGTTGTGCAGACAGAAAATACACAGAACTGGTATAATACAAATGGCAGTCTGATAGAAAATGAACGCCTTACTGGTAATGAACCTAGCATAGAAGCAAAACTTGTAAAGGCAAAAGAAAGCCGCACAGCTTCTAATATCATTAAAGGTGAAAATTGTTTTGTGGTGGCTGAGGGTGATGTTACTGCTCAATGTATCGTAAATTACGGCGACCAGATAACTAAACAGAATGATAAAACATTTAGTACTGTAATTACAGATTATATTACCTTGACTCCTGTTACAAGCAATAATGATTATACATTCAAGGAAATTCTTGGACCTGCTTTGCATTATGGAATCGTTGCTGACAGATTCTATATGCTCGAAGGTGATATACAGTCCAATATGGCAGCAAATTATTTCCAGACAACTGGTGGACCTATTAATACTGACTTGTGCGGTGCTGCATCTGGTGCAGTTCTGATTTCCAAATATGTGGATTTCGGGCAAGCTGATGCTGATGAAACAGAACCTTTTGCTTATAGGGGAGTAAAAACTTATGTAAATGATGATACTGTTATTTACTCTCTGGATGATATCAAAGACAAACAGGGATGGAATCAAGGTCATGTATTTATTGGTCAGGGACATGGTGAAGCTTCACTTAAATTGTATACAGATTCGGCTGAACGTATCAGAGATGAACGAGATTTTGTAGAAGTGATACAGGAAGACCCTGAATCTATTACAAATAACAGAATTGAACCCATTATTTCTCATATGGAAGAAATGTCTGCTGAACTGCTGGCACATGAAACGACAGCTTCTCCATACAAGTTAGGAAACAGCTGGGTTTTGGATACTACCAGATATCCGGATGATGCTACTATCTATGTAGATGGTGATAAACTGGCAAAAGATGGTGTACTGGAAAATGCCGGCTGGCTGGATGTCTATAAAAAAGAAAATCAACTGATTGTATTTAATTTTAAGGATACATCCGAAGTAACCATCAATCAGTACAATATGCACGTTCTTCAGCAGGATGGCACTTATCTGGATATGAATTCTGAGCCTAGCACAAGTTATAACAGCGACCAGAATCAGAAACTTGACAGATATATGACTCGCAGTATGGTATGGAATCTGGCATCTGTTGAAAGACTGAAAATGACAACTACTGCCGGAATCTTCCTGATGCCGAATGAAAATTCCCTTACTGATAATGAAGGAAATTCCTGCACAGGATGGATTATTACAGATGGTTTCATGGCAACTCCGAAAGAATGGCACTTTGTATATCAAGAATTAAGCGATGATATTCCGATTGCCATCAATAAAACCGATATGGGCGGCAAAACCATCAAGACAGGTACAGCTACATTCACTTTGACTGCTCCTGAAGGCGTTTCCCTTGTCGGTGTTAAGAATGGACAAACTGTTATTACAGAAGAAATGCTTAATGAAGATGGCAGTTATTCCGTTACAAGCAACAATATCGAACTGACTGGTCTTGCAGACGGCACTTATACTCTTGAAGAAACAGCTGCCCCGACAGGATATCAGGCAGTCACTACATTCACATTCAAGATTGAAAACGGAAAAATTACAGAAACCTCTGCTGTAACAACTGGTGAAGTGGCACTTTCTAAAGATGGAATGACACTTATTATCAAAGACGAAGCAGAAGCAGAAGCAGCAACTATTAAATTTTCCAAACAAGATGTCGGCGGAAAAGAAGTGGAAGGCGCACTGCTGAAACTGACTCATGTAAATGAAAACGGAGAGCAAATTTCATTCAATACAGAATATGAATTTGTACCCGGTACAGGCGCAGAGCTTAAAACTAATACTTCCGAAGAAATCACATGGATATCTGGTACAACAGCATCTTCTGTGAAAAATCTGGAAAACGGTATCTATGTTCTGCACGAAGAAAATGCTCCGAATGGCTATCTGGTTACAACAGATATCAAATTTGAAGTAACAGATGGTAAAGTTACTGTTATCAATAATGAAGAAATCACAACAGATAAAATCATTATGACAGATGAAACTGTTGACTTGACTATCAGTAAAATAGCTGTCAACGGTGAAAAAGAACTCAAGGGTGCAAAACTGACACTCTCTGCTGAAAGCGGACAGGATTTATCTGGTGTGACTGCAACACAGGGGACAACAGATATTACTTCCAGTTTGACAAAATCAGAAAAAGCCGTTACATTCACTTCCGGTGAAACAGAAACTGTTCTCAGCAAGCTTCCTGATGGCGTTTATAAGCTGAAAGAAACAGGCGATGAATTTATCGTTGACAATAAAAAATATCAGGTAATGACTTCTGAAATTACATTTGAAATCAAAGACGGAGTCATTATTACAAATGATATCGGCAAAACGCAAAATGATGCAACCGGAGGTTCTTATCAGATTGCAGAAGCCAATAAAATTGTTGTCAGTGATGCTGTAGCAGAAGAAGTCGAAATCACAGAAGTGAAAGTTTCCAAAACCGATATGAACGGCACAGAACTCGAAGGTGCAGAAATTACATTCAGCAAACTCGAAGTTTCTGAAGAAAATATCGTTGGTGAAAGCACTGTAATCGACAGCTGGACATCTTCTGATAAAGAAAGTCATATTATTACCCGTAAATTAGAAGACAATTCTACAACTGCCCAGTTGGAAGACGGCTACTATGTTCTGCATGAAGTCGCTGCACCTGACGGATATACTGTAGTTACTGATATCTATGTCAAGATTGAAAACGGCAAAACTGATGGCAGTCTCTATACAGTAGCCGAAGACGGAACAATTACAAAATCTACAGAAAGCAATAAAAATGCTTCTGTTGATGCAGAAAACCAGATAATTCAGATTCTTGATGAAGCTTCTGAAATCGAAATCAGCAAGGCAGTTGTCGGCGGCGCAGAACTGAAAGGCGCAGAACTGACACTCACCGGCGTAGACAAAAACAATGAAATAATTACATTCCAGACCAGCCAGTTCATTCCCGGCAATGCGGCTGAACTCCTGACAGAAGGTGAAACTTCTACAGAACTGAAATGGAATTCCGGTGAAGATGATGCTACAGATAAGACTAAACTCGGAAAATCTGTCATCAGAAATCTGAAAGATGGTACTTACACACTGCATGAAAATGCAGCTCCTGCCGGATATCAGGTAACAAATGACATGACATTCGTTATCGAAAACGGCGAACTGACAACTATTAACGGCAAGGCTGCTGACGGAAATCTGGTGCAGATGATTGACTATCTGGAAGGTTCTGTGAAAGTTTCCAAAACTGACCTTGGCGGAAATGAAGTGGAAGGCGCAGTTATCAAGCTCACAGGCAAAACTGATACAGGTGAAACTATCAGCTTTGAAAAGAATACTGTGAAGGTAGACAGTAATTTAATCAGCGGTACAGGTGAAGCACTGGTATGGACTTCCGGCAAAACTGCTGTTGAGCTGACAGGTCTGAAAGCCGGTTCTTACACACTCGAAGAAGAAGCCGCTCCCGCAGGTTATCTCAAAACTACAGTCGTTACTTTTAAGATTACTAAAGACGGTACTATCCAAGATGTCACTGTAGACGGCAAAAACAATTTTGAAAATGGTGAAATCACTCTCGTGGATGAAGCTTATGTTTCTATCTCCAAGAAAGCACTTGTTGCTGATGGCGATGAACTCGGTGGCGCATCTATGACAATCACAGGTACTGACAGCAAAGGCAATGCAATTACATTCACAGCTGACCAGTTCTCTAATAAAGATGCTGCTGTTAAGGCTGAATTACAGAAAAATGATACAGTTCTTGCATGGGTATCTTCTGACAAGTCCAATTCCGACATCAAGAACCTGAAAGATGGTACTTACACACTGAAAGAAATCACTGCACCTGAAGGTTATCAGGTAGCAAATGAACTGACATTCACAATTGAAAGCGGAAAACTGACAAAAATCAACGGCAAAGATGCAAAACAAGGTGATGTTGTCACTTTGGTTGACTACGCAACAGTTGATGTGACAGTTTCCAAGAAAGCTGTTACAGCTGACGGTGATGAACTGAAAGATGCGGTTCTGACACTGACAAGCAAAGATGGAACAGCAAACCTGAGTGATGTACAGGTAGTTTATGGGGAAAATGCTTCTGTAAATGCTGAAAAGAGTGATACAAATACAATTGCATGGAACTCCGGAACAACACCTACAGTCATCAAAAATCTTTCTGATGGGACTTATATTCTGCATGAAGATACTGTACCTGCTGGCTATACAGTTGCGAACGATATTGAATTCACTATTGAGAAAGGTGAAATCACCAAAGTGATTGTAAATGGTGAAGATGTAACAGTATCTGTTAAGGACAATACTTTTGTTCTGGTAGATGAAGCAGAAGAAACAACAACATCTACCACCACAACAACAACTCCGGAAACAACTACAACAACAACTTCCACAACACAGGAAACTACTACAACGACAACAACCTCTACTACACCAGAAACTACTACAACGACAACAACCTCTACCACACCAGAAACTACTACAACGACAACAACATCTACAACTCCGGAAACAACAACTACTACCACAACTACAACTACCACAACAACAACTACTAC
>DJXC01000074.1 GCA_002449575.1 Ruminococcus sp. UBA7014 | reverse complement strand
CATTAACCTCTATATGGATACCGGAAAAACAACTTCACACGGCTACCTGTTTCAGCGGATATAATCAGAAAAAGCCTAACTGCGTAGTTTTAGGGAGTGAACCAAAAGCGTTCATACTTTCAAGCAGTTCAATTATTGTTTTGGTTGCACCACTGGAAGACTGAAATTCTTCTACAGATAAATAATCGCCTTTCTGAGCAGTTTCATAAATGCCCTTGGCAGCATTTTTTCCGACCCCGGCAAGCGCACAGAACGGAATCCGGATTTTCCCGTCTTCAATAAGATATTCTGTTGCATGGGATTTTTTCAAATCGACAGGCAGAAACTCCAGTCCCCGTGACATCATTTCATTGGTAATCATAAGAATATCATGCAGGTCACTTTCTTTTTTCGTGCGTGTATTGCCTTTTGCCTGAAGTTCCTCAATCTTTGCACGGACGGCATCAATCCCCTGTACAGCAAGTTCTGCATCAAAGTCATCACCACGGACGGTAAAATAAGTTGCATAGTATTCAAGGGGCTTATACAGCTTAAACCAGCCAATTTTCATCGCTGCAATAATATAAGCTGCTGCGTGAGCCTTTGGAAACATATAACGTATAAGCAGACAACTATTAATATACCATTCCGGAACGTCGTGTTCACGGAGCATTTTCAATACATCATCATCAAAAATCTTAGAAGCCTTTCCCTTACGGGTAAATTCCATAATCTTGAATGCCCATTTCGGCTCAACACCCTTATACAGCAGATAGGTCATAATGCTGTCACGAGTACCAATTACTTCAGAGATAGTGCAGATATGATTATCAATCAGGTCTTTGGCATTGCCGAGCCATACATCTGTACCGTGAGAAAGTCCGGAAATCTGTAGAAAATCGCTGAATTTCGTGGGTTTGGCATCTATCAGCATTTGAATGGTAAAGCTTGTTCCCATTTCCGGAATCCCAAGACTTCCGGTAGGACAGTAAATATCATCCGCAGTCACCCCCAGAACAGAACAATCTGTACACATCCGAATCACATTCTGGTCATAACCGGGAATATCGTTGATTTTCAGTCCGGTGAGGTCTTCGAGATGCTTGTAAATTGTTGGCACAACATGACCAAGTTCATCCAGTTTCAGGATAGTATCATGCAAGGAATTAAAGTCAAAATGTGTGGTAATAACTTCGGAGTCTGTAGAATCTGCCGGATGCTGTACCGGGGTAAAGTCATAAACTTCATAATTCGAGGGGATAACGACCATCCCGCCGGGGTGCTGACCGGTAGTTCTCTTGACTCCGGTACAGCCGATAGAAAGCCGGTTTTCTTCGGAAGCATTAAGTGACACGCCGATTTCTTCGAGATATTTCTTGACAAATCCGTAAGCTGTTTTATCTGCTATCGAGCCGATAGTTCCGGCTTTAAAGACATTTTCACGTCCGAACAGTTCTTCTGTATATCTATGCGCACTGGACTGATATTCGTTTGAAAAGTTCAGGTCAATATCAGGAGCTTTGTCGCCGTCAAAACCAAGGAAAGTTTCAAAGGGAATATCATGTCCGTCATGCCAGAGTTCTTCACCACAGTTGGGACATTTTTTCGCCGGGAGGTCAAAACCTGAACCATAGCTGCCATCTGTGATAAATTCGCTGTACTTGCATTTTTTACAGATATAATGCGGCACAAGCGGATTGACTTCCGAAATGCCAGCCATAGAAGCTACAAATGACGAGCCGACAGAACCTCTTGACCCCACATGATAACCATGTTCTTCGGAGTTATAGACAAGCTTTTGTGCAATCATATATAATACAGAGAAACCGTGTTTAATAATAGAATCCAGTTCTCTGTCAAGACGTTTCTGCACGATTTCGGGCAAAGGAGAACCATAAATTTCTTCGGCACGCTGATGCGTAATTCTGACAAGGTCTTCTTCTGCGCCGTCAATACTGGGTGTAAACGTTCCTTTTGGAATCGGGAAGACATGTTCACAGGCATTGGCAATCCACTGAGGATTTTTGATGACGATTTCCTGTGCTTTTTCTTCTCCGAGATAAGAAAATTCCTTTAACATTTCGTCAGTTGTGCGCAAATAGAGCGGCGGCTGTTCTTCGGTATCAGAAAAACCGTGAGTTGCTGTCAGAATTTTCCGGTAGATGCCGTCTTTTTCATCAAGAAAATGCACATCACAGGTTGCCACGACCGGAATATTTAATTTTTCACCGAGTGCAATGATTTTCCGGTTATAGTCCCGAAGTTGTTCCTCATCACGGGCAATGCCTTTTTTCAGCATGAAAGCATTATTGGCAATCGGCTGAATTTCGAGATAGTCATAGAATTTTGCCAGCTTTTCGAGTTCTTCGTCAGGTCTTTTATCAACGACAGCGGAGAACAGTTCTCCGGCTTCACAGGCAGAACCGAAAATCAGTCCTTCACGATGTTCTTCCAGAACCGATTTTGGAATTTGTGGATGACGGTAGAAACAGTGCAGATGTCCATAAGAAACGAGCTTATACAAATTTTTCATTCCGACCTGATTCCGGACGAGAATAATCTGATGCCATGAACGCAGTTTCTTAATATCAATCAAATCGGCTTTGGTATTGAAGTCCTGAAGTGTTTCAATCTGCTTGTCTTTATTCAGTTTCTGAGTCAGGCTGATATAGATTTTAGCAAGCATGAGAGCATCATCAGAAGCACGGTGATGGTCAAATTTTCCAAGTTTGAGATGTTTTGCCACCAAGTCAAGCTTATGCTTGCCGAGGTTTGGCAAAGCGGACTGACAAAGAATCAGTGTATCTATCCAGCTATAGGGAAACTGTATTTCATGCCGTTCACAGACGGAATTGATAAAGCAGGTATCAAAAACAGCATTATGCGCAGCCAGTACAGGATTATCGCCGCAGAATTCCATAAATTTCCGTACCGCTTCGGCTTCTTTCGGAGCATCTGCAACCATTTCGTCAGTAATTCCGGTCAGTTCAGTGATATTTGCCGGAATATGCTGTTCCGGATTGACGAACGTGTTAAAGCTTTCGACAACTTGCAGATTTTTCAGGCGGACAGCACCGATTTCGGTAAGTCTGTCATGATATTTATTCAAGCCGGTTGTTTCCACGTCAAAAACAATGATTTCATCCTGAATGCTTCTGTCATCATTACCGTTGATAATTTTCTGAGGCTCTAAGTCGTTGATAACATAGGCTTCACAACCATAAATGACTTTAAAATTCGGGTCTTTGAGTGAACTTTCTGCGGCGGCGGCATCCGGAAACGCCTGTACAACGCCGTGGTCAGTAATCGCAATTGCAGGATGTCCCCAGTCATGCGCTCTTTTAATCAGCGTTCCGGCATCAGTAACAGCATCCATAGCGGACATATTCGTATGACAATGCAGTTCCACCCGTTTTTGTTCTGCGGTATCCTGACGGAGTTTTCTCTTACGGATAATAATCGTATCCGGTTCAAGGACAGGTTCATGCTCAAACGCATCGTCTTTTATTTTTCCGGCTGCGAGAATACTCATGCCGTTTTTGAGTTCATTCAGCGGCAGAAGTTCTATTTTTTCTTTTTTGTCGAATAGCTTCAGCTTAACCGAACCGGAAAAGTCTGTTATCTGATAAGTGACAATTCTGTAATCGCTTTTAGTATCTCTGGTATCAGAAGCGAAAATATCCCCATAGACGACAACACGCTGATTTCTGGTCTGTAGGGCTTCCGGAATAGGTGTAATGTCACTCCGGACAGGTCTGCCTTTAATCAGAATATCTTCTCCCTTTTCATAATCGAATTGTGCTGTATTGCCGGTGACAGTCTGCGGCTTATCCGGAAGCGGAGACGGTGTATTGCTGTTCTGTTTCTGTGGCGGCGGAAGATACTGAGGCGGAGCTTGCTGAATTGTCTGGTTCAGCTGTGTTTCAGTAAAGACCGCATCACCCTGTAGATTGACAGTAATTTTTTTAGAAAAATGTTTTTCTGTAAATTTTTCAAACTCCTGACAGAACCGGAATTTATTCAGGATTTCCAGTCCGCCGTTATGAATTAAAATATCCAGAATATCATTTTCGAGTGTGACTTCGGCATCATTCAGGAAGCCGTTGATAATCGGCAGTTCCCGTTTCAGCATTTCGACAGCGACCGGATAGCTTTCCAAAGTAAAAAGTGCAGGGTCATAGCGGCAGTCAAGCCGGAAATTTCTTATTTTAAGAGCCTTTGCGGTCATTCTTTCAAAGCTGATAATATCTGCAAACGGCACAACAGAAGAAAATTTTGTAACAAAAGTAACATTCTGCAATTTTCCTTCATCATAGAGAATTTCTTCTATGCTGCCTGTCTGTACAGACGGCGGAATTTCTTCCAGATATTGTTTCATGAATTCCAAGATAGTAGCATTTGCCATCAATAATCCCCCTGTATCCTAAAATTATAATTTTTCGAGTTCTTCCAGCAGTGCCGGCACAATTTCGTTTTCGGGGACTCTGCGGAGTGTTTCCCCGTGGCGGAACAGAATGCCGATACCATTTCCGCCAGCGACACCAATATCCGCTTCACGGGCTTCACCTGGTCCGTTTACAACGCAGCCCATCACGGCAATTTTGACATCTTTGTTGATATTTTCGACAGCCTTTTCCACTTGTTTTGCAAGAGAAATCAAATCAATCTGTGTTCTGCCGCAGGTCGGACAGGAGACAATCTGCACACCGCCCCGTTTTCCGATACTCTTTAAAATATCTTTAGCAGCTTTGATTTCCCGAATCGGGTCATCTGTCAGAGAAACTCTGATAGTTTCGCCGATACCATCATGCAGCAGCGAACCGATACCGACAGCAGACTTGATTAATCCCATACGTTCTGTACCGGCTTCGGTCACACCAAGATGCAGCGGATAAGGACATTTTTCAGCAGCCAGGCGATAGCTGTCAATCATTCTGTTGACATCAGAAGACTTGATAGAAATTACAATGTCATTGAAATCAAATTTTTCCAGCATAGCGGCATGATGCAGTGCGCTTTCGACAAGGGCATCCGGTGTAGGAGAACCGTATTTCTGCAATAATTCTTTCTCCAGCGAACCGGAATTCACACCTATCCGGATAGGAATTTTCTTTTCACGACAGACCTGTGCCACCCGTTTTACCCTGTCCATACTGCCGATATTACCGGGATTGATTCTGATTTTGTCCACTCCGGCAGCAGCAGCTTCCAGGGCGATTTTATAATCAAAATGAATATCTGCCACTAACGGGATATGAATTTTTTCCTTAATCGCCGGAATGAGTTTTACTGCTTCGAGATTCGGAACAGCCGTTCTGATGATTTCGCAGCCTGCCTGTTCGAGTTCGACAGCTTGCTGTACATTGCCTTCGATATTGTCAGCCGGAACATTCAGCATAGACTGTATATAAATATGTTCGCCGTTCAGAATACAGTTTCCGACTTTAACGGGATGAATCTTTCTCATGATGAAAAGCCTCCTCTAAAATATTAATAATTTTCTTTATTTTTCAGATTCTGATATTCCTGAAACACTTCCAGACAGGCAGGACGGTCTAATTCTTCTGCTGTTTCCAGAGACTTTGAGAAAAATTCCTTATCTCTGAAACCAATTTTTTCTGTATCAGAAATATGACAGCCATAATAAATTTTTGTGATGTTTGCCCACTGCACAGCTCCCTGACACATGGGACAGGGCTGGGCAGTAGTATATAATTCACAGCCCGCCAAATTGAATGTACCCAGATTTTGACAGGCATTCCGGATAGCCATGATTTCGCCGTGGCAGGTAGGGTCTTTCTGTTTTACAACTTCATTATGCCCTCTGCCGACAACCTGATTTTCTTTCACAATCACACAGCCGAACGGTCCGCCATGTCCGGCACGAATGCCGTTTTCTGCTTCTTCAACAGCAAGTTTCATATATTGATTCATCTGCAATTCCTCCGGATAAATTATGTATTCTGCCGGAAACTTCCGGCAGATGATTTTTTTACTTGTTCGCCAGATTGAAAATATCCTGAATGGTAACAGCAATCATGATTAAAAATAACACTGCCATACCAGCGAAATGCACCATACCTTCTTTTTCAGGGCTGACAGGCTTCCGGCGGACGGCTTCAATCACTAAGAAAACGAATCTTGCACCATCCAGAGCCGGAATCGGCAGCAGATTGAAAATTCCGACATTGATAGTAATAAATGATGCCAACGACAGCACCGAGGTCAGATGCTGCCTGAATGTTTCGCCGTAAGAAGCCGCTTCTCCGATAGTGCTGATAATGCCGACAGGTCCTGACAAATCATGAAAACCATATTTTCCGGTAATCAGGTCACGGAGCGAAATCCAGATAAGCCGCCCTGTTGAAATCGTATCCAGAAAACTATAGGAAATGACATGAAAGAAAGTCAGCTTTTCAGATGAAACATAGAAATCCTGCCTGCCCTGTGTTGCAGTATTATAGAATTTTACATTCTGAAGTGTCACTTTCTCACCATTCCGGCGAACAACTACAGTCATGGTATCAGAATCTGTATTCTGAAGCTTATAAGACAAATCTGTATCTGTGAAAATACGCATTCCGTCTATATATAAAATTTCATCATCCTTCTGCAAACCGCATGTTTCGCTTGTCGAAGTAGAAACTCCGGTTTCTTTATCTTTTGTAAAATCAGCGATTCTGAGTGTAATCACATCACCATAGAGCAGAGTTGTCACGGCAATCAGAACAAAGCCGAGAATCAGGTTCATTGTCGCACCGGCAACGACAACAAGCATTCGTTTCCAGACAGGTTTCCGGTTGAAAGCTCTGGGGTCATCACTTCCGGCATCTTCGCCTTCCATAGCGCAGAATCCGCCAATCGGAAACAGGCGGAGTGAATACAGTGTTTCGCCTTTCTGCTTCTTAAAAATAACAGGACCCATCCCAATGGCAAATTCATTGACTTTAATGCCGCACAGTTTCGCAACAGAAAAATGTCCGAACTCATGCAGGGCGATAATCACACCAAATACGAGCATTGCGACTAAAATCGTTATCATATCATAAATCCTTTCTGACTTTGTCAGCGTTTGGCGATTTGTTCACGGACAAAATTTCGTGCCTGTGTATCAGCTTCAAGAATATCTTCATAACTGCCAATATTTCCGCCTTTGACGGTCTGCATGGCTTTGCCGACAAGTTCACCGATTTCGAGGAATTTAATCTCATCTCGCAGGAAGTGAGCAACTGCTTCTTCATTCGCACCGTTGACGATTGCCGGACGGAGTCCGCCTTCTTTTATCGCATCAATCGCAGCAGTCAGGCAGTCAAAAGTTTCATAATCCGGTTTTTCAAAAGTCAGTGTTCCGTAATCAGTCAGAGACAAATGTTTTGTCGGACAGTCCACACGATAAGGATATAACAATGCATACTGAATCGGAATTTTCATATCCGGCACACCCATCTGACCAATCACAGCGTAATCCTCGAATTCAACGGCTGAATGCAGAACACTCTGCCGATGCACAACAATTTCAATCTGTTCCGGAGACAAGTCAAAAAGCCATTTTGCCTCAATAAATTCAAGCCCTTTATTCATGAGCGTGGAAGAATCAATTGTAATTTTATTGCCCATATTCCAGTTAGGATGCTTCAGGGCATCTTTTGCTGTGACATTCTGCAAATCGGCTTTCTTCTTTCCGAAGAAAGGCCCTCCGGAAGCCGTCAGAATCATCTTTCTGATTTTGTTCATGGAATTACCCTGTAAACTCTGGAAAACAGCAGAATGTTCACTATCAACGGGATAAATTTTAACATGCTTTTCGGCAGCGGCTTTCATGACAAGTCCACCGCCGGCAACAAGGGTTTCTTTATTGGCGAGAGCGATATCGTTTCCGGCTTCGATAGCTTTCAGAGTCGGAAGCAGTCCGACCATACCGACCACGCTGTTCAGGACAATATCAGCATTTTTGTCAGAAGCAATCTGACAAAGTCCGTTCATGCCAGTAAGAATTTCTATTTTTTCACCAGAGAGTAATTCTTTCAGTTTTCCGGCTTTAGACTCGTCATAGATGCAGACACATTCCGGATGAAATTTTTTTGCCTGTTCCGCTAATTTTTCTGCCTGACGGTTTGCAGCTAATGCTGTGACTTGCAGACCATGTTTTTCGATAACTTCAAGAGCCTGCGTTCCTATTGACCCGGTAGAGCCTAACAGAGCGACTTTTTTCATCATATTCAAAACACCTCCTATTTAAGACAATAAACCCATCTTGTAAGACAGGTTTATTGATTTGCTTTAAAAAATCGGTAATAGAGTAATACACCAGTAAAACGCCGGAATGACAAATAATACACTGTCGAATCTGTCCATTAAACCGCCATGTCCGGGCATGATATTTCCGTAGTCCTTGATTCCTTTCTGACGCTTGATAACCGAAGCAGTCAAATCGCCAAGAACGCTGACTCCTGCGCAGACAAGCCCTAACAGTGCGGCTTTCAGTGTTTCCATCATGCCAAAATACAAACCGTTGGCTCTGGCATAGAGGAAAAAAATCAAGGCGAACAATATCATATTGCTGAGTAAACCGCCGACAAAGCCCTCCACGGTTTTTTTCGGACTGATTTCGGGACAAAGTTTTGTCTTGCCTAAAGCGACTCCGGAGAAATATGCACCAGTATCGGCAATCCATGCGCCACACAGTGACAGAATCACATAGAACAGACTGTGATATTCATCATGATTCAGCGTAAGCAGCAGTTTAAACGAATCCGTGACTAATATCATGGCGGCAATCATAAACGCACCCTGTTCGATTGTGAATGTTTTCGGATGGCGCATATAGTCCCAGAATATCAAAGTCAGACAGACAGGCATCAGAACATAATAAAAACGGGATACTGGTATCTGCCAGCTATATCCGAGTCCGAAAAAACGGGCATCCAACAGCGCATCCAACAGGATTGATAAGATTCCGTAAGCCAGCACTGCTCCGGTGGAAAGCTTGAATTGCAGTCCGCCGATTGCCCGAACCAGTTCAAACAGGATAACCCCCACAATCGCAGCGAATGCCAGCGGAAATACAATTGTTTTATGCAAAATCAGCACCACTGTCAGCAGAGCTGCACCAATCACACCGGAGATGATTCTCTGTTTCAATCAGACACCCCCGAAGCGGCGACCTCTTCCGGCATAATCAATCAGAGCTTTGTTGAGTTCTTCCGGTGAAAAATCAGGCCACAGCACATTTGTGAAATAATATTCTGCATAGGCACACTGCCAGATTAAATAATTGGATAACCGCAGTTCACCTGACGGGCGAATCACTAAGTCAACATCCGGCATACCAGCGGTATAGAGATGGTCAGCAATGGTCTGTTCAGTAATCTCTTCCGGATTCAGTTCGCCTGCCTTAACTTTTTCGGCAATCTGCCGGGCGGAATAAGCGATTTCATCCCTTCCCCCGTAGTTGCAGGCGAGCAGAACTGTCAGCTGTGAATGATGGGCAGTATCATTTTCAAGTTTTATCATGCGCTGTTTAATATCTTCCGGATAGGCATTTTTATCACCTAAAAAGACAGCACGGACACCGTCACCAAGATGAAATTGTACTTCGTCCAGATATTCACGCATAATTTTCATAATGCCGTCAATTTCCGACTGCGGACGTTTCCAGTTTTCGGTAGAAAATACATAGAAAGAAGCATAGGGAATGCCGATGTCCTTGCAGTACTGCATAATTTTCTTGAATGTCTTGCCGCCTTCGATATGACCGAAACTTCTTGGCAGACCACGTTTTTTCGCCCATCTGCCGTTGCCATCCATGATAAAGCCGACATGTTTCGGCAGCACTTCGGGCAGTTCCTGCGTTTCTGTCTTTTTCTTTGTAAAAGCCATATTTTAAAAATACCCCTGCTTAGATGCTCATAATTTCTTTTTCTTTTACAGAAACAGCCTTATCGACTTCATCGCAGTATTTATCAGTCAGTTTCTGTGCCTTCTTTTCTGCTTCTTTCTGGTCATCTTCAGTAAGTTCGCCGCTCTTCTTCATAGCCTTGAACTTATCGACCATATCACGGCGGACATTACGGACAGCGACTTTGGCTTCTTCGCCGTATTTCTTGACACTTTTGCAGAGTTCTTTTCTGCGTTCTTCGGTAGGCTGGGGGAATGTCAGGCGGATAACATTACCGTCATTGACGGGATTGATACCCAAATCAGAAGCCTGAATTGCCTTTTCAATTGCTTTCAGGCTGTTTTTGTCAAACGGCTGAATCACGAGAGTACGACCTTCGGAAACAGTAATGGAAGCCATATTCTGAATTGGTGTAGGAGTTCCCCAGTAATCCGCAGTAATCTTGTCAAGTACTTTAGGATTGGCTCTTCCGGCACGGATGGAAGAGAAATTGACCTGTAAGCTGTTGAGGCTTTTCTGCATCTTTTCTTCTGCATGTTTGAGAGTTTCTTTCATGATAAAAAATCTTCCTTTCTGGTTGAAAATAAAAATTATTCAGCAGTGATGACAGTACCGACCTGTTTGCCGAGAACGGCATCCAGAATATTATCTGGTCTGTGCAGGTCAAAGACGAGCATAGGGAGCTTGTTTTCGTTGCACATTGTTGCAGCGGACATATCCATCACAGCCAGATTATCATTGAGTACCTGTGCGAATGTGAGTGTATCATAGCGTTTCGCATCTTCAAATTTATTGGGGTCTTTGTCGTAAACGCCGTCAACAAGAGTGGCTTTCATGAGGATTTCGGCTTCGATTTCGACACCTCTGAGGGCAGCAGCGGTATCTGTAGAGAAAAACGGGTTGCCTGTGCCACAGCCGAAAATCACAACTCTGCCTTTTTCAAGATGGCGCACAGCCTTGTTACGGATATAGGGTTCAGCGACCTGTCTCATGGTGATAGCGGTCTGCACACGGGTTTCCACACCCATAGATTCGAGCATGTCAGAGATTGCCAGAGCATTGATAGCAGTTGCCAGCATCCCCATATGGTCAGCACGGGTTCTGTCGAGGCTGCCGCTCATGCGTCCACGGATAAAATTACCGCCGCCGACAACAATACCGACCTGTGCGCCGACATCGACACATTTCTTGATACTTTCGCAGATATTGCCGATAACGGCATAATCCAGACCAAATTTCTTTTCTCCGGCGAGAGCTTCGCCGCTGAGTTTCAGGATAATTCTTTTATACTTAAGTTCCATAATCAAGCACCTCACAAATAATACTATACTTATTTTACACTAAAAAAGCAAATCTGTAAAGAGATTTTTGAAAATTTTTTTCCGGAATTGGAAAAATTTTTGCGGACAAGCTGCATTTCTCCGGAATGTCGTGCATATTCTGATAAAAAAGCAAGGGAGAAGCGCATATTTATGAAAATTTTATTATATCATAAAGATTTCTGCAAACCGGAAGAAACGATTCTGGAACGTGCCGCCCGGAAAGAGCATCTGTTCCGGAAAACAGTCTGGTGGGAAGTGTTGCTGTTTGTACTGACGGGCATCGGCGGGACACTGTTATTTTTATTTTCTCCGGTTCTGATGAGAATTCCGGTATTATGCATATTTGTTCCTGTACGGAACAGCATCTGGGAAAGTTTAAAGTTATTATACATGCCCTCTGTCCTGACAGGGCTGCTCCGCTGGTTTTTCACGGGGAATCTGCAAAAGGGAATTCTGACGACTTATGCAGAGGGAATCTGCCTGACACTTACCGGATTTGTAACACTGCACTATCTCTGTACGGGCATTCTGGGAAGAGAATATTTCAAAGCGGACATGTTATTTTTTTATGCATGTGTGATATTTCTGATATGGTACTTACGCATCCGTGCGGACAGGCAGAAAAAAAGCAGTCTGCCGGGAGTTTTTGTGATATTCCTGCTGACAGGCTGCTTTATTTATTTTACATGCAATCCGCCTGCGCTCGGACTGTTTGCAGAAATCAGTCTTTTACTGCAATAACTTCCACTTCGACAAGTGCGCCTTTGGGCAGGTCTTTGACAGCAACACAGCTTCTTGCCGGTTTGCCGGTGATATACTTGCCGTAGATTTCGTTAAATGCTGCGAAATCGGCAATATCTGCCAGAAAGCAAGTTGTCTTGACAACTTTTGAAAAATCAGTGCCGGCAGCAGAAAGTACCTGTTCCAGATTTTTCATCACCTGCTCGGTCTGTCCCTGAATGTCAGAAGCTTCAATATTACCGGAAGCCGGAACAATTGCAATCTGACCGGAGGTATAAATCACACCGTTTGCCTGTACAGCCTGAGAATAAGGTCCGATTGCCGCAGGGGCATTTTCTGTATAAATTTTTTCTGCCATAAAAAACATCTCCTTAATAATAATTGATAATTATGACTTGATGAGATAACATACAAACATTGCAAGAACAATCAATGGAACTAAAAAGTCCAGTGTTCTGT
>DJXC01000220.1 GCA_002449575.1 Ruminococcus sp. UBA7014 | reverse complement strand
CCAGATTTTCTTCTGTTTCGGCAGAACTGCGGCTTGCATTTTTAAACGCAAAAGCACCACAGCATACAATGCCCACACAAAGGGCAGCCAATGCAATTTTTGCATTTCTTTTCAATCTGATTTTTGTTTTTTTCTTTTCAGGAATTTGTAAATCAGAAGATTCCAGAGCAGCTTTCTTTTTCTTTTTGTGAACTTCTGCATCCGGAGCGGTTTTCTTTTTCTTTTTGTGAACTTCTGCATCTGGAGCGGTTTTCTTTTTGTGAACTTCTGTATCCGGAGCAGCTTTCTTTTTCTTTTTGGGAGCTTCTGTATCCGGAGCAGCTTTCTTTTTCTTTTTGTGAACTTCTGCATCCGGAGAAGTTTTCTTTTTCTTTTTGTGAACTTCTGTACTCGAAGAAGCTGTCTTCTTTTTTGGTGTTTCTGCCTCAGGAGAATCACTCTTTTTCTTTGCTGTCAGCTTCGCCTTTGATTTGGATGCTGTTTTTTGGGTTGTTTCTGTTGTTTCCTCTGTACTCATCTGCCTGCACCATGCCTTTCCCCATTATTCTATACTAAAATGATGAATTTTGTCATTTTTTGTCTGATATTATCCAGATAAAAAAGCCCCAAGTTTTACACATTGGGACTTGGGACAAAAACAGGAAATATCTTGTCCCTTCCTCTTCTCGTCCTGCAATCTGTTCCGGCAACTACCGGGTCTATGATTATTATCATTATAGCATAATCCGACTGAAAAGTCCAGTATCTTCGTTATTTTTTGCAAAGTTTGTGAATTGTGAACAAAAATACAGTTTCTTCTGTGCAGGATTTTTCTTTTTTTAAAATTTATTTTTCTTCCGCAGACGACAGAAAAAATCAGACAGCAGCTGACTGCATTCTTCCTGTAAGATACCGCCTTGTGCTGTTGTCCGGTACTGATTCGGCAGGGAAAATGCCTGTATCAGCGAAGAAACTGCACCATTTTTAAAATCATATGCGCCAAAACAGACTTCTGCAATTCTTGCCTGAAGAATTGCACCAGCACACATGATACAAGGCTCAAGAGTGACGTATAAGGCACAGTCCGGCAGCCGCCAGCCGCCGAGTTTCTGACAAGCGGCATCTATAGCAAGCAGTTCAGCATGTGAAAGCACATGTTTCCGGATTTCCCGCTGATTATATCCTTCTCCGACAATTTCTCCGGTTGTTCGCCTGACTATGACTGCACCAACCGGCACTTCTCCAAGTGCAGCTGCCTGCTTTGCTAGTGCAATCGCATACTGCATATAAAATTCTGGTGTTTGTTTCATAAGACTGTTTCTCCTATGCCAGCATAGAGGTAATGACTAACAGCAGAACACTGCAAATCAGAAAAGAAACCATCGGCATGGCAGTGAAAAATGCTTCTGCTTTTTCACGCAGATTCAGATAGGTTAAATTCTGGGGTGGTTTAGAAGTCTGTCTGTTTCGGGGCAGCATCAGCCAAAAGCCTGTCAGGAGACAAAGCGCACAGGGAACAAGAACCACTGCCCACCACTCCGGCGAACCGGCATTGTCCATTGTTCCAATACAGAACAGAACAAACATATAGATTTCATGGACAATCCGCAGACAGACGGCTGACCAGAAACTTCCCGTATGAATCAGATAGTAAGAAATTGTCAGATGTATCAGCCCAATACGGATTGCATCAAAAATATTATGAGTCAGTGCGGCTGCAACTACAGCCGTGGCAATGACGGCAAACATATCGCCAAACTGCCGCAGTGAATGGAACATACAGCCATGAAATAAAAATTCAGTAATGACAGGCAGTACAAAAATTGTCATCAGAATATAAATAATGACCTGTGATATTTCACTGCTGTCTGTTATGGTAATCAGCCTGTATTTGTCCAGTTCTGCCGAAAGCGGCGCACTAAGCATACCCATGCCGGCACTCAGCAGCATGACAAGGGAAATTCCGGAAATTAATTTCTGCGGTTTCCGGATTTTCAGTGGCAGACTAACCTGAAGCGGCAGCTTCAGCATAAACTGAAGAAACAGTGCAGGTATCAGATATTTCAGAAACTGTACACTGAATGTTACCCAGAATACCAGCTTTTCATCACCGTACAGCCGGCTTTCTCCCGAAAATACAAGTTCAATATGCAGATGCAGAAGCTGCATCAGAAAAACGGCTGCCTTATCCAGAATATTTTCAATCATCAAGTAGCAGATTAATGCGCAGCCTATCAGTTTTCCCATACGATTGAGAATATTCTGTTCTGTTTGTGCGGGTGAAAGTCCGACGGCTGCCTGATTTTCTGAAAAAGAAGCTTCTTTCGGATTCTTCGTAAATCGAAAGGCATAGGGATTTTTTTTCTGTCGCCGCCATGAACGGAATGATTCCTGATAAGAAGCTGTCTGATAAGGACACGAAAAATCTTCCACAACATCAATGACTTTCTGTATCGTTGTTTCTTCCGGCATACATATGCCTCCTTCTGTCTGATTTTGTTTTTCTTTTTATTATAACATATAATCATGACAGATACAGCCTATATCCAAAAACATTTTATGACGAAATTGTAAAAAAATAATAAATATTTTATGAACGAAAAGAAATACTACTTGTATTTTTTCTGTTTGCAAAGTTTTACCAGAAAAATTGAACTGTTTTATGAAAATTGAAAAAAATTCACAAAAAATACATTGAAAACGGAAAAAATATATGATATAATAAAACTGGCAAAAAACGTATTCGTTTTCGATTTTTTAGGAAATATGGTCTGTATTATTTTTCAACATTTTAAGGGGGATACCTGATTATGAAAAAAAATAATTATATTCAATATATTTCTGCAATGCTTTCTGCAGTAGTTCTGATTTCTGGTATACCATTTATAAATTCTTCCGCAGCGGATACACCTTTTCTGAAAATAAAAGATACTGTTGTCACACTTACAGAAGTGTCAGAAACCGCTTCAGAACAAGAAAAAGCAGATGCCCGTACGGTAGAAGTTAATCTGGCTGTCACCGGAAATCAAAATGGTTTCCGCCTGAATTCATTCGGTATCAGTTATGATAAATCTTTGGTATATACTGATTTTGAAAGTACAAGCCGTGCCGGAGATACGATGAATGTTGTCTGCAATCCGGAAACAAATCTGATATGGTGTATGGGTGCAAGCAGTTCGGCGGCGGCTGTTGCCGGTACTGGACAGGAAGAAACAATACTGAAACTGTATTTTACAGTTCCGGAAGAAGTTTCTGGCGGAAAATTTGAATTTACATTCCAGTGGACGGGCGCAGACGGTTCTTCTGCATACTGGTATACAGACAGAACAACTAATGTGATTGACAGTGTGATAGCAAATTCACAGGGCGGTGTGCTGGAAGTGCATGGCGGCAGTGTGATTGAACCGGAATTCCTTCGGATGAATCAGGAAACACAGTCGCAGATTACTGTACTCCATGCAGCAGAAGAAATATACTGGTTTTCTTCAGATGAGGATATTGCTTCGGTGGATGACAGTGGGCTGGTAACTGCCAATGCAGCGGGGGAATGTGATATTCAGGCATTTATTGACAATCAGCTGCACACCTGTCATGTGCTTGTCAATCAGGATGATGTCTATCCTATCATAGACAAGGGAGAACTCAAAATTATTGACCCGAAACGAACTGTTGTTCTGGAATATCCCGATGCCGTCAGCGAAGTGAAATGGCAGTCCAGCAGCCCTAAGAATATCAGCATTGATGAAAATGGAGTTCTGACATTTGCACCAGAAAACGGTTCAACTAATATCTTCGCTACAGCAGACGGCAAAACGCTCAGAATGAGTGTGTCCGTAGAATATACCCTGCCAGTGGAAAGCAGCGAACCTGCCGGAAATGCTGTTCTTGGTGATGTGGATAACAGCGGAAAGCTTGATATACTTGATATTGTCATGCTGCATCAGTATCTTCATGGAAACAGTAAGTTGCATAACTGGGAAAACGGCGATATTTGTCAGGACGGAAAAATCAATATCTTTGATTTCATCGCTCTGAAAAAATTGCTGCTGCATTCCTGAACAGAATCAGAACTATAAAACTCCTCCGGATAGTTCCCGGAGGAGTTTTGTTCACTTGGTGTTGTTGATGTCCCAGCGGAAAGAACAGAATTTTGCAATCTTTGTAATATCAAACGTTGTATTGTTCAGAATCTTTGTAAAATCCAGAAATCTGTAATTTGTACGCATTTCTTTATTATCAATCAGATTTTTAATAGCAGTAATGCTTGTATTCGGCGGATTCTTCTGGAGTACAAATCCCATTCGGTGATAGTCTTTCATATAGTTTACAATTTCAGAAGCCATTGTCAGATTTTTATCTGCCATATTATAGATACCTGCCAGATTTGCATTGTCATCTGCTTCGATGACAAAGTTCAGCAGTGTGTCCACAAAATTATGCACACAGCACATGTGAAAGCCATATTCTCCTGTACGGTAGATGAATTTTGTTCCGTCCTTGGGGTCTGTAATTTTTGCTTCCAGATTAGCACAGAATTCTTTTGTATATACTGGTGCAAGGCGGAAAATCGCACAGAGTATGCCCTTGCCTCTGCCAATCTGGTGGATAAGAGATTCTTCCGCAGTATTTTTTAGTTTTGCATAGTTTGTAACAGGTTTTGTAAAATCATCTTCATGCAGTGGTTCTCTGGTTTTCGGAATCTGATATACTTGTGTTGTGCTGACAAGAATAAACTGTTCTATCTGATAAGTCAGTGCAAGCTGATAAATAAATTCATTGCAGTGGGCACTTTCTTTCATATCAGATTCTGTAATAATATGTCCTAAATCGTTGTCTGCTGTGCAGGCAAGATGAATAACAATATCAAAATGAAAGCGTTCCATGGTATCTGCATAGGTATTTTTATCCAAAGGAGAAGCCTGCACAAATGTAAAATGTGCTTTATTCAGATTATAGCCGCTGGGCTTTCTGTCTATTGCGACAACTTCATAGCCTTTTTTCAGAAACCCTGAACACAGGTGGTCTCCTATCATGCCGCAGCCGCCTGTTACCAGAATTGTTTTCATACAATTCACCCCTCAGATATTAAAATTAGTATCAACTAGTATTCAAAATTTTTGCTGAATCAGCTGTTATTTGCCTCGTCAATCATTGTTTGTACCGGATTTTTAATAGCAGCAAGGGATTCATTCCACGGTGTACCCTTTCCGGCAGCACGGACACCGTTTTCACTGCTGTCAAGCATGTCAAATAAATCTGTTGTGACACCATTTTTGAAATCAATCACAGGATTTGCCATAGAAAGGTCATTCATTTCATTTTTCATGTCAATCATTTCCTGTGTCCATTCATAATCATCTATAAATTTCTGGTCAGCAATTTTCCGGATATCGTCATTCAGAATTGTCAGACGCTTGCATTCCAGCCATTTGGCAACACCTTCCGGATTCTGTCCGTCTTTGACAAAACAATAAGCATTCATACTTGCCGGAATATAATATTCAGAAGCATCGGGGTCTTTGGGCATCGGTACAAACATACAGTTTTCACCGAATGTACCTTTCCAGCCGGCATCCACACCGGTTCTTTCATTGACTTTATGTGCTTCAGAATAGAGTTTCCATAAACCTACCGGATAGAATAATTCCTTGCCTTCGCCGATATATTCCGGATGGTCAGACCAGCCGAAGTCTCCGACACCAATTGCAATACAGTTGGAATTATACAGGTCATACATGAAATTCTGTACCCGTTCAATATTGCCGTCTGTCAGGTTGCTGACAAGTTTTCCGTCATCCAGACCAATATAAGGCACGCCGACCGTTGCAGAAAGACCTGATTCAAACCACCAGCCGTCCAGACCATATTTTTGTTCATCAGGATTGCAGAAGGCTTTCAGCATTTTTTCAAAAATTTCCCAGTCCCAGTCGCCGTCTTTATATAATTCGTAAGGGTCATCAAATCCGAGTTCCTGAATGGTATCACGGTTATACATGACAGCACAGTTATCACCAGTCATTTCGACAACAGTCATATAATGCTTGCCTTTCCACATAACAGAATCGTTCATGTCCTTGACATCTTTCCATAAATCGCTGCTGAAATCAATATAATCATCGCAGGGCGCAAACATACTCCGGATAGCACCCTTTGGGAAAGCATCAAAATTGCCGGCATAGAAGAAGTCAATTCCTTCATTTGCATTGATATAGTTTGCCAGCATGTCATAACGTTCTGCATACAGGCACTTATACCATTCAATTTCGCCGCCGTATCTTTCCTGGAAAATAGCTAAGTCTGTGGGGGTATCTGCATTCAAATCCCAGTCAGAAAGCCATTTGATTTTTTTATTTTCCAATTCACCTGTCAGGCGTTCATCTTTTGCCGCAAGGCTTGCGAGTTCTTCTCTGGTTTCCGGTGCAATTTCCTTATAACTCACAACTTCTTCTGATTCTTCTGTTGTCTGACTACAGGAAAACGCTGTCAGAGACATGCAGCAAACTGCCAGCATGGACAGGATTTTTTTTAATTTTTTCATGAATCAAACTCCTTTCGGATAAAAATAAATTTATATTTTGTAAATCAAAATAATACACGCATGATAATAAACCATTATAACATAATTTTAAAAAAAAAGCAAGTCTTTCTGAAAATATTATTCCATGACATGTTCCAGTGCCAGAAAGTAAATACTTCTGACGTGTTCATCTGCCAGTGAATAGAAAACAGTTTTTCCCTCTTTTCTGCTTTGCACAAGACTCCCTTGTTTCAGGATTCTCAGCTGATGCGAAATTGCCGAAGCAGACATATTCAGTTTTTCTGCAATTTCGCTGACACAGAGTTCTTTTTCGAGCAGTTCTGCCAGAATGCGGACTCTTGTCGTATCACCGAACAATGCCAGCAGTTCTGCGATTTTTTGAAATACTTCCGGACTTTGCTGTTCCTGCATCTTCTGCACCTTCTCCCAGATAGTTTATTATTTTTATTATAGCATATCCGGCGGCACTTTGTCAATTTTTTTCTGAAAATCCCCTTGACAAAATCTGAAAATTATGCTATAATAAATCTGTTGCTTGTGTAGCACAGTTGGTAGTGCAGCTCATTCGTAATGAGCAGGTCGTGGGTTGTTTTTAAAGACACACATACAGCGGCGGCTATCCGGTCTTACAAAGCATCAGTCCAAATTTTCAATATGCTGGTATAGCTCAGTCGGTAGAGCAGCTCATTCGTAATGAGCAGGTCGCGGGTTCGAGTCCCATTACCAGCTCCA
>DJXC01000009.1:16530-17579 GCA_002449575.1 Ruminococcus sp. UBA7014 | reverse complement strand
GGCGCATCTAATCCCGACCCTGACAAGCAGGGTACAGCGGCTTTAAAAGATTCTATTGTAGAACTGGGCTATACAGAAGATTATGACATTGACAGCCTGTATAATACTGCTATTTATCAGAATGCGCTTGCCGAAATTTTAGCCGAAAATCCTGATGATGCAGTTTATCTTGAATTACAGGAGCATTTCAATGAGTACGAATAAAATAGAAATCAATCATCTGACTGTCAACTATGCCGAGAAAAATAAAAAATTCATGGCTTTGCATGATGTGAATTTCAGCGTGAATCAGGGCGAATTTGTCAGTATTGTGGGGGCATCCGGCTGCGGAAAATCCACATTGCTGAGTGTTCTGGAAGGCATCTATCAGAATTTCGAGGGAGAAATTCTGATAGATGGTCATCCTCTGGAAGGCACAGGCAAGGAACGAGGTGTTGTTTTTCAGCATTATTCCCTGTTTCCGTGGATGACTACCAGAAAAAATATTGCATTCGGCATCAAGCAGGTCAGAAAAAATCTTTCAAAAACGGAACGCCTGAAAATTGCAGATGAATTTCTGGAAAAAGTGGGTCTTGGCGAATTCGGAAACAAATACCCTTCACAGCTTTCCGGTGGTATGCAGCAAAGAGCCGCTATCGCCAGAGCTTTGGCAATGGATACAGATATTCTGCTGATGGATGAACCGTTCAGTGCCATTGACCCGAAAAACAGAGTAATTCTTCAGGAATTACTGCTGAAACTCTGGGAAGGTACGGGCGAAACTGCCGAAACCCGGAAAACTGTTGTTTTCGTCACCCATGATATTGACGAAGCAATTTTGCTGTCTGACCGGATTGTTGTACTGACTTCTCATCCGGGAACAGTTTCTGAAATTGTAAAAGTTCCCTTTGCACGTCCGAGAAATCGTTCTGAACTGGTGCAGACTCTGGAATATAACAAATTCCGCAACAAGCTGTTAAGCTTATTCTATGATGATATTACAAATAAAATCGGCGGGGAGGAAGTCGTTCTATGAAAACTGAAATCAAAGATTATATTTTTCGCCTGAC
>DJXC01000009.1:0-16420 GCA_002449575.1 Ruminococcus sp. UBA7014 | reverse complement strand
GAAAATCATACAAATTATTTAATCGCTTTTGCCGTTGTTGCTGAACTTGTGACTCTGGCACTGACAGGTTTTATCAGAAAGAAAGAAAACCGGAATTTATTTCTGGATATTGTCGGTTTTATCTATGCGTTCCTGATTCTCTGGACACTGGCAACTTCTAAGCTGAATCTGCTGAATCCGTCATTATTTCCGCCGTTTGGGAAGATTCTGGCACAGTTCGGAGAGGACTGGCAAAAGATTCTGATTAATATCAGAAGTTCTGTCGGAATTATTCTGCAAGGTTTTCTGCTGGCATGTGCAGCAGCGATTCCGCTGGGATTATTTCTCGGCTGGGCGGCAAGAGCCGGAAATGCAGCGACTTATCTGAGCAAATTTTTCAGTTCGATTCCGCCGATTGTCTATATTCCTTATGGAATTGCACTGCTCCCGACATTCCGGAGCGTATCAGTATTTGTGATTTTCTTAGCTTCTTTCTGGCCTGTATTCGCCGGAACAATGAGCGGTGTTCTCAATGTTGACAAGCGGATTATGGATTCCGCAAAAGTCCTGAACGTCAGCAAGCCGGAATTATTATTTCAGGTAATTCTGCCCGCATCACTTCCGCAGATTTTCTTAGGCTGCAATCAGGGGCTGAGTGTCAGCTTCATTCTGCTGACATCTGCCGAGATGATTGGCGCACGTGACGGCATGGGCTATTATGTGAAGTACTATTCCGATTTTGGGGACTATACCAGAACCATCACCGGACTGCTTGTCATTGGCATTGTAGTGATTGGTGTCACTTTCCTGTTTAATCTGTTTCAGAAACGACTTCTAAAATGGAGATAAATCAAAAGCTGTGCAGAAACCTCCTTCTGTACAGCTTTTTATGATAAGCGTTTTCTTTGTTATAGATTTTATTGATAACCTGCTATTGATAATTCCTACTTGACAAATAGGAATTATCAGTGTATAATAATATACAGAAACAGAGAACAATCGGTTTTCTAAAAGAAATAATTCGGAGGTAAGATATTATGAGCAATGCAGTCATCAAACGTGATGTCAACAATAAATTCTGGGATGAGGAACTCGAAACTATGCCTCATGCCCAACTCGAAGAACTCCAGCTGGAACGCCTGAAAGAAATGGTGAAATTCGCCTACGAAAATGCGCCTTATTATAAGCGTTCTTTCGATGAAGCAGGTGTCAAGCCGGAAGATATCAAATCTCTTGACGATTTGGCAAAATTCCCGTTCATCACCAAAATCACACAGAGGGAAACACAGGGCAAAGGCTCTTTCCTCGGTGAACTCTGCGCCGTTCCGGAAGAAGATGTTATCTTTATTTCCACATCTTCCGGCTCGACAGGTGTACCGACAATGAGTCCGTTCACCAAAGAGGACTTTGACGAATTCCAGAATACAGAAAGCCGCTGGTTCTGGCAGGTCGGCATGAGACCAAATGACAGATATGTTCATGCTCTGAACTTCTCTCTTTATGTTGGCGGTCCTGACGTTATCGGCGCACAGAATCTCGGCGCACTCTGCATCTGGGGCGGTACACTTCCGAGCGAAAGACTGTTATTCGTTCTGAAAACCTATCAGCCTACAGTTATCTGGACGAGTCCTTCTTATGCATGGCAGTTAGGGGAAAAGGCGAAGAAAGCCGGAATTGACCCGAAGACTGATTTAAACATCAAGAAAATTATCGTTGCCGGAGAACTCGGCGGTTCAATTCCGGCTACCAGAAAAGCAATCGAAGACCTGTGGGGTGCAGAACTCTATGACTTCTATGGATTATCTGACATTTTCGGCGCATGTGCCGCACACTGCGAATATCATGACGGTCTGCACATCTGCGAAGACCAGATTTATGTAGAAACTGTGGATATTCATACCGGTGAAATTCTTCCGCCCGGAGAAACCGGAGAACTGGTTTATACCACTCTGCGCAAAAAAGCAAGACCGCTTATCCGGTTCAGAACTGGTGACATCGGCAGAATTGACCGTACTCCCTGCAAATGCGGACGCACTCACGGCAGAATCTACATCAACGGCAGAAAAGATGACATGTTTATTGTATCCGCTGTCAATGTCTTTCCAAGTGATATTGAAGCTGTTATCCGTGATTTGGACGGCATCACCGGCGAATATTTAATCAGAATTTTCGAGAAAGACCTGACCTGCAAATATGCCGTTGAAATTGAAAAGAATGCTGATAACTCCGAAACAGATGAAGAAGTGGCTAACAAGACATCTGCTGCACTGAAAGCAAGAATCGGTGTCAAGCCTGCAAAAGTGATTGTACATCCGGACGGCGGACTCGGCACTCGTTCTGAACATAAATCCAAGCGCATCATTGATGAAAGAACACTGACTTATAATATTTAAGAAAATTTTTATTCCATCAAAAAACAGCCGTTTCTGCAAAAACAGAACGGCTGCTTTGTTTATGCAGCAAATTTTGCATGAAATTATGCAAACCGCTGTACTGCGTAACGAATTTTTATCAAAAAGCTGTGCAGTATCACAAATGCTGTTCTCTTGATTTTTCCGTGCTTTTATGTTATAATAATAATAACTATAATTTTAAGCAAGGACTGATGAACATGAATTATACCGAAGCAAAAGCCAAACTCGATGCCTGCGGTCAGAGTCATCTGCTCAGATTCTATGATACACTTTCTGATACAGAACAGTATCAACTTCTGGAACAGATTGCTGCACTGGATACGCATCTTCTGGATGTATTCGCTGCTTATCAGGGCGAAGGTGAAGCACAGAGAGGCTCGCTTGAACCACTCGGCGCACTCACCCTGAAAGAAATTGCTGATAATCACGATAAATTTGAAGCCGCCGGACTGGATGCTATCCGTCAGGGAAAAGTCGGTGCAGTCCTGCTCGCCGGAGGGATGGGAACTCGTCTGGGATTTGACAAGCCGAAGGGTATGTATAATATCGGGCTGACCCGTCAGCTTTCTATTTTTGAATGCTTAATCCATAATCTGATGGAAGTCGTGGACAAAGCCGGTTCTTTTGTGCCGCTGTTCGTCATGACAAGTGAAAAAAATGACGAAGATACCAGAGACTTCTTTGAAGAAAATAAATATTTCGGCTATAATCCGGAATATGTTTATTTCTTTGTACAGGAAATGGCTCCTGCTGTTGCCCCGGACGGCAAAATTCTGCTTGAAGAAAAAGGCAGAATTGCTACTTCTCCGAACGGCAACGGCGGCTGGTTCACTTCTCTTGCAAAAGCCGGATATCTCAGTCTGCTCCAGCGTGAAGGCATTGAATGGCTGAATATCTTTGCTGTGGATAATGTATTGCAGCGAATTGCTGACCCCTGCTTTATTGGTGCGACTATCCTGTCAGGCTGCGAATCCGGCAGTAAAGTCGTCAGCAAGGCTGACCCTCAGGAACGTGTCGGTGTACTGTGTCTGGAAGACGGCAAGCCTTCTATTGTCGAATATTACGAAATGACGGAAGAAATGATTCATAACCGTGAAGCGGACGGCACATTGTCTTATAATTACGGTGTTATTTTGAATTATCTGTTCCGGGTTGACAGACTTACAGAACTGATGAATGATAAATTACAGGTTCATATTGTCAATAAAAAAGTACCTTATCTTGACGAATCCGGCACACTTATCAAGCCGCAAACCCCAAATGCCTATAAATTTGAAACGCTGGTACTGGACATGATTCACATGCAGAACAGTTGTCTTCCTTATGAAGTTGTCAGAGACAAAGAATTTGCGCCGGTCAAAAATCCGGATGGTGTGGATTCTGTTGTATCCGCCCGTGAACTGCTCCAGCGCAACGGTGTTGCACTCTGACGGAGGTGCATATGAAAATTACAAGAGCGGCTGTCAAAGATATTCCGAATATCAACCGCCTGCTGCATCAGGTGCTTTCTGTTCACCATAACGGCAGACCGGACTTGTTTAAGGCAAACTGCAAAAAATATACCAATCCGGAACTGAAAGCAATTCTGAAAGATGACAGCAGACCAGTCTTTGTAGCATTTGATGATGCCGGAAATCTGGTGGGCTATGTGTTCTGCGTACTGGAAGTCTACAAGAATGATAATATCAATACAGACAGAAAAACGCTGTATATTGACGATTTGTGTGTAGAAGCCCTCATGCGGGGCAGACATATCGGAACAGAGTTATATCAGTATGTGCTGAACTATGCCCGGAATATCGGTTGTTATAATGTCACACTGAATGTGTGGTCCTGCAATCCGGATGCAGCAGCTTTTTATCAGGCAATGGGTATGACACCCTATAAAATTGGTATGGAAGTTGTTTTGTAAACATAATCCTCCGTCACAGCAGACGGAGGATTTATTTAAGGAGAAAAAATGATTAAAATTACAGATAACCTGATGGAAGCATGTCCATAAAAGTGTTCCCCTGAAAATTCAGGGGAACTGTTTTTTATTGATATTATTATTCAAGAAGGATTATTCAAAAGACCATGAGTCAATTGCAAAATCTCCGCTGAACAGGAAATACAAATCTTTTGTACCGCTGGGGGCATTCAGTACCGGAACAGTGATTTCTGTCATGCCACCTGCCGGAATTTCTGCATAAGCAACAGCAGTACCTGTCAGACCTGTACCGACTTTCAAAGCTGCACCACTCTTGGAAGAAACCTTAACAGTCATAGTCTTTGCACCCTTGGAAAAGTCTACTCCGGAAACTTTCAGCCAGCTTCCCTTGTTGCCGGATACTGTTGTATCACCCAGACCGGATACAGAAATATCTTTGGACTGACTGGACATCGTTTCAGCCTGATTTACCTGATACGGATTTACTTTTTTCAGCTGTGCAATACCGGTCATAGTACCAGTTACAGAATTAATCTTGTCGCCGCTCATAGTAATCTGGTCAACCTGCGGGCTTCTGTAGTTACCATCAATCCCCATTGCCTTTTCTACCGGACGGGAATGATAGAACAGATACAGTTTCCCGTTCAATTCCACAATAGAATGATGATTGTTACCAGTCATGCCGGGGAAGAAATTACCCTGATTCTTGAATACTTCACCGCCGTAGCTGTACGGACCAAGCGGGTTATCTGCTACCATATATTCAATAGAAGCTGTGGAAAGTCCATATGGATTACCGCCTGTACTCCAGTTGGAACAGTAAGTATAATAATACTTGTTACCAATTCTGTTGATACCAGAATCTTCAAACACATACGGAGCATCGATAGTTGCCGGAGTGCCGTCCAGATGAATCATATCATCAGAAAGCTTTACCACTCTTGTTGTAGAGGGCATTGCATTCTTGCCGTCCGGAACGCCGCCGCCGAATGCCAGATAACCAGTACCGTCTTTATCAACGAATACAGCCGGGTCGAACAGCCACGGAATATTGCCGCAGTTCGGAACGCTTCTGGAAACCAGAGGACCGCCGAGCGGGTCAGACCACGGACCTGTAGGAGAATCTGCTGTCAGAACGCATACACCGTTACCACCATTACAGAAATACAGGAAGAATTTTTCTTTTCCGTTGATGGTTTTATGTGCTGCACAAGGAGCCCATGAATTATTTGCAAATTTTGCGATACCGTTACTGCCTGCCACCGGAATTGCACCATGGTCAGTCCAGTTCACCATATCATCAGAAGAAATGCAGTTGATGCGCTTAATCAGACCATAACCGTTTTCCTGCACTTTACCATTGGAATCATATTCGATAGTATCATCTGTCATATACACATAGACACGACCGTTATATTCCATCACACCGGGGTCAGCACCGAACCGCTGTGTATAAAGCGGATTGTTTTCGCCTTCTTTTTTATAGCTTGCAACTGCACCGACAGAAGCAAACAGTTGTTCCATCTTAGCAGTATCTACTTTTGCTGTGGGCTTTTCCACAACAGTGAAAGTCTTGATTCTGCCGTGCAGATAATCCTGAATCTGCTTGATATCAGCAGCATCTACCGTACCGCTTTCATCTACGTCAGCCGCTTTATTGTAAGTGCCGCTGGCAGCCGCTTTTTTAGCAGCGATGAAATCGAAAATATTAATGACACTGTCGCCGTTGATATCGCCTTTTTGATTATTATTTCCAGGCTGCTGCGGCTGTTCAGTCGGAATTTCCACAGGGTCCGGACCTTTGATACCTGTACCGGCAACTGCGCCGATAACTTCATCAATATAGAAATTATTCGTTGTTTTGGCAGTTTCAACATAAAGCTGCATATTGGAAGCATCTGCCGGAATTTTATAATTTGTATTTACAAGCTGAACCCAGTTGCCTTTGACTCCGGTTGCTTCTGCAACAGTGCTGTACTGTGGCTCGTTGTTTGCATCTGTATACTGTAATTTCAGATAGAATGTATCTGTCGGGTCACCATCAAAATAATTCACAATTGCGCTGAAACTGTATTCATTACCGGGAACGAAAGCTTTGGGATTGAGTGTTTTATAAGCACCATTCCATGAAGCAGTTCTGTTTTCAACCAGCAGAGCTTCATTGCCGACAAAAGCAGTTCTGCCGCTTGTGAGGACATCGGCTGCGCCTCTGCCTTCCCAGCCGCACAAGTCGCCTTCAAATCCGTCATCGAAATACCATCCGTACTGGTTCGGTTCAATGGGCTTGACTTCAACGCTTGTACTGCCGTCCACTTCCATGCCCATCAGTGTAGTATAAGCCAGTTTCGGGTTATTATTCTTATCATAGAGCAGCGCATCAGAACCGGATTTCAGCCAAGAATTGGCATCATTCGGACCCCAGATGCAGACTGCTGTCACACGACCGTCAGACTTCGGATTTTTATTCCAGTCCATAGCAGCCTGGAAGATAGCCTTATATTTATTTGCCTGGTCCTGGAAGCTGTATTTTCCGCTTTCTACAGAGATATCCAGTTCTGTAATCTGTACATCACAACCAATGGACAGATATTTCTGCATTGCTTCGATATAGGAATCTGTGCCAGCGAATCCGGTTGCATTTGCCGGAACATGGGACTGCATTCCGACACCATCAAGCAGACCTTTCTGATAAAGAGATTTACACATATTATAAATACAATCTCTCTTATGGTCCCAGTATTCGTTATAGTCATTATAATACAAATCACAGCCGGCAGGTGCATATTTTCTGGCATAGGTGAACGCCTTTTCGACAAAGCTGTTATCACCATAAACCTGCACCCATGCAGATTTACCGCCCTGACCCTGAATATTATTGTCACCGGGTTCTCTTGCGCCGCCGTTATTGGCTGTACGCTCTGCATTATCAGAAACGCATTCGTTGCAGACATCATAAGCATACAGGTCAAGTTTCGGATACTGCTGCTTAATAGCTGCAAACATATTCTTGATATAGCTTTCCATACGGGCATTCATGGTATTTTTGTCTACCCAGTTGCCATTGTCACTGAAATTCTCCTTAAAGAACCAGCTCGGAGTCTGACTGTGCCATACAAATGTATGACCTCTCATAGAAATGCCGTTCTGAGAACAGAAATCCATGATAGCTGCTGCACTGTTCAGGGATACACCGATATTTGTGCCGCTGCATTGGGAACGGTTCAGTGTTGCATCCGGCTTGGTTTCGTTTTCGCATTCTACAGAATTACAGTCTTTCAGAATATTTGCTGTGATAGCATTATTTTTAACAGTACCGCCGTTGAGGATATTACCAACTTTGAAATAGCCTCCGAACTTGTCTTTCAGACCAGCTTCAGCAGCTTTTGCAGTCAGAGCCTTGGCATCCTTAGAAGTGATTTTCATATCATCAAACATGAAATCATGGGTACTGTCTGTTGTAATAGTTAATTTAAATTCATAGCTTTCATCGGGAGCGGTATAATCCGCTGAAATTTCTGTCCATTCTCCTGCCTTGACAGACTTTACACCGAGTTCCCTGACAGTTTCCTTGCCAGTTTCTTCGTCAATACACAGCAGAGAAAGACGGAATGTTTCATCTGTCTGACTGCATACTTTCACAGAGTAGTGATATTTCACACCGCCATACAGATAGAAACCCTTGGAAGAGCTTGCGCCGTTCTGTGCGGAAGTACGTCCGGTAACGAGCATACCTCTGGAATCTGCAAAGCCTTCATGTTCCATTGCATTCAGCTGAACGGTATCGCCTTCACCGTACCAGCCGCCATAGCTGATTTCAAAGTCATTGCTGACAACTTCTTCGGCAGAAACGGGCTGTGTCAATTCCGGCATAAAAGCCAGAGTTCCGGTACAGCACAGCAGCGCAGTCATACCAGCCAGTAATTTTTTGAAATTCATAATAAACCCTCCTATATATCAAAGTTCATAATCCGTAAACGTTTTCTTCATAAATTATACATGATTTTATGACAGAGTACAACCTATTTTTTGCAGATTAGGTGGACAAAATGCATCATTTTTTCTGCACACGGCAGAAAATCTCATGCATTTTTTCCACTTTGTCTGAAAACAGGTCAGCCGGATTAAAGGGGCAGTTCCGGCTGACTTTTCAGAACTGGTTTATCATAAAGAAGTTTAGGGGAATGTACGATTCAGAAATCTCCGTACAGTCACAGTATAGCAGAAATATCGCTAAAATAATATTAAATTCTTGACAAAAATAGTAAAATTTTGACATAGAATCTGTACGGAATTTTTTCAGAAAAATACAGAATATAAAATTTTCTGTCAAAAAGATAAAACCTTTGCCGGAACACTTGCATTTTTCCGGCAGATGTGCTATAATATAAAAAACAAAGGCGGTGCAGATTCTGTGCCGTCTGAATCTGTTATGCCTGAAAGGAGTATTTTATTTTATGGGAATTATGGATATTTTCGCACAGCTTGAATCACAGAGGAAACCTGCCGGAAAGCCGGAATGGATTATTACCGGACTCGGAAATCCTGGTCTTGTTTATGAAAAAACCCGTCATAATGCCGGATTCATTGCAATGGACTTTCTGGCACAGAAAGAACAGATTCAGATTAACCGTATGAAATTCAAGGCTTACTGCGGTGATGTCACACTTGGCGAACACCGCTGTCTGCTTCTGAAACCGCAGACTTACATGAATAACAGCGGTGAAGCCGTTGTGGAAGCGATGCAGTTTTATAAAATTGATATTTCTCACCTGATTGTCGTTTTTGATGATATTTCCCTTGCACCCGGAAAATTAAGAATTCGCCGGAAAGGTTCTGCCGGCGGTCATAATGGCATCAAGAGTATTATTGAACTGACAGGCTCGGAGGATTTTGCAAGAATCAAGCTTGGAGTTGGTCAGAAACCTAATAAAAATATGAACCTTGCTGACTGGGTATTAAGCAAATTTTCTGAACAGGAATTTGAAGAAATGCAGAAATCCGCCGGAAATACCTATGAAGCTCTGAAACTTATGATTGATGGCAAAACTGATAAAGCTATGAATTTATATAATGCCTGACGGGGGTGTATGATGAATTTTTTTACAGATACTTTTGAAGAACTTTCCGACTGGAAACGACTGCTTTCTGCACTGGAGTCCGGCGAAATGCCTGTTTGTGTCACAGGCTTGTCACTAATTCATAAGGCACAGTTTGCACTGACTGCTGCCAAAAACAGTGAAATGCCCCTTCTGCTCCTGACCGGCTCGGAAGCCGAAGCTGTCAAACTCTGTGCAGATATAAATGCTATGGCAGGCGAAACGCTTGCTATGCACTATCCGGCAAAAGAAATGCTGTTTACTTCCGCTGAAAGCAAGTCTTTTGAATACGAACATGAAAGACTGCATGTATTAAGCGCAGTTTCTCAGAAGCGTATCCGCATTGTAGCTGCCGGAATTGAAGCCGCTTTGCAGCCTGTCATTCCCCCGGAAATTCTTATGCAGTCTCATATCAGGCTAAAACAGAGTGATACTGTCGATTTACAGGCACTTTCGGAAAAGCTGGTGCATTCCGGATATGTCCGCTGTGAAACTGTCGAGGGAAAAGGACAGTTTGCCATCCGTGGTGCAATCGCTGATATTTTCCCTGTCCAGATGCTGCAACCCGTCAGAATGGAATTCTGGGGTGACGAAATTGACAGTATCTCTTATTTCGATACTGATACACAGAGAAGAACACAGACTATCACAGAAGTGGAAATTTCTCCGGCATCAGAATTATTATACGCACCGGAAGAACTCAAAGAGAAAATTCAGGCATTATGTCAGAAAATCCGTGGAAAATATAAAGAAAAAATTCAGGCGAATTTAAATCATGATATTGACAGAATCCATGCCGGATTGCAGCTTGTCAATGCTGACAAGTACTATTCCCTGATTTATCAGAAGGCTGTTTATCTGACAGATTATCTGTCCGGAATTGTAATTTTGAGTGAATATCCGGATATTCATCGTCATGCGCAGGCACTCTCGGCGCAGAGACGTGAAGATTTACAGATGCTCTATGAACAGGGGATTTTATTCCGGAATCTGGAAGACGGCATTCAGGAATTTTCTGCTTTACAGTCCTGTTTGGAAAACCGAAACTGCATCTATGTCAGTCAGTTCTTACAGGGCAGTGAAAGAATCGCTTTCCGGAAAATCATCAGTATGGAAACCATGCAGAATGCTACATGGGGCGGGGAAATCCGTCAACTTCTGGAAGATTTGCAGGAATATACTTCTCATGGCTACCGAGTTGTCTTAGCTGTCGGCAGCGAAAAGACACTCCCGATTCTTGTCAGCGATTTGCAGGAAAGCGGTATCCGGTGCAGTATTGCACAGGAAGAAGATTTATGTCCGCCCGGTGCGGTACTTGTTACAGCTAAGAGTATTTCCGGCGGTTTTGCCTATCCGGAAAATAAAACGGCTTTAATCGTCCAGACAAAAATGCACAGTTCCCGGAAACGCCGTCACAAGCATAAAGCCGGCATGGAAATTCAGACACTTTCCGACCTGCATCCGGGTGACTTAGTCGTTCACGCCATGCATGGTGTCGGCAGATTTCTGGGAATTCACAAGCTCGAAATGGAAGGCATCACCAAAGATTATATCACTATTCAGTATGCCGGAACAGAAAAGCTTTATGTTCCTGTCACACAATTAGATTTAGTTTCCCGCTATATCGGCGCACAGGACGAAAGCAATGTCCGTCTGAACAAGCTTTCCTCTCCACAGTGGCAGAAAACCTGTAACAACGTCCGGAAAGCCGTCCGGGATATGGCAGAAGAACTCATGAAACTCTATGCCAAACGAGAAAAAAGTCAGGGATATGCTTTTTATCCGGATGATGAAATTCAGCATCGTTTTGAAGAACGTTTCCCCTATGCCGAAACAGATGACCAGTTGCAGAGTATCAGCGAAATCAAGGCGGATATGGAACGTCCCCGACCTATGGACAGACTTTTATGCGGAGATGTCGGCTTTGGAAAAACAGAAGTCGCCTTTCGTGCGGCTATGAAGTGTGTACTCAGTGACAGACAATGTGCTATTTTAGCTCCCACTACTGTATTAGCCTTACAGCATTACAGAACCGCTCTCCAGAGATTTGACCAGATGCCTGTCAGAATTGAAATGCTTTCCCGTTTCAGAACCCCTAAAGAACAGAAAAAAATCCTTTCTGATTTGGAGAAAGGCAAGATTGATATTATCATCGGCACACACAGAATTGTCCAGAAAGATGTAAAATTTTATGCTTTAGGGCTTGCCGTCATTGACGAGGAACAGCGTTTTGGTGTGGCACACAAAGAAAAATTCAAGGAAATTTTTTCCGGAATTGATGTACTGACATTATCTGCAACACCAATTCCCAGAACGCTGAATATGGCTTTGTCCGGTATCCGGGATATGTCCGTACTTGCTGACCCGCCGCAGGACAGATATCCTGTACAGACTTATGTCACGGAATATCAAGAAGGGATTGTCATGCAGGCAATTTCCAGAGAATTAAAGCGTGGCGGTCAGGTATATTACATTCATAACCGGATTGACACTATTCAGAACTGTGCTGCCAGAATTCAGGGTATGTTCCCTGATGCCAGAATTGCCGTTGCTCACGGCAGACTCTCTGAGGACGAAATGTCTGATATCTGGCAGGGCGTTGTTGAAAACGAAATTGATATTCTTGTCTGCACAACAATTATTGAAACCGGTGTTGATGTCGCTAACGTGAATACTCTCATTATTGAAGATTCTGACAGGCTGGGACTCAGTCAGTTATATCAGCTCCGTGGACGTGTCGGACGTTCCAACCGGAGAGCTTATGCTTATTTCTTATTCAAGCGTGATAAAGTCCTGACAGAAATTGCTTCCAAGCGACTGGAAGCCATGCGGGAATTCACACAGTTTGGTTCAGGTTTCCGCATTGCCATGCGTGACCTCGAAATCAGAGGGGCAGGCAGTATTCTCGGCGGTCAGCAGCACGGTCATATGGAAACTGTCGGCTATGATATGTACATGCAGATGCTGAACGAAGCGATTGCTGAAGTCAAAGGCGAAAAAATTCAGAAAGTCTCTAACTGTACTGTCGATATTCAAACAGAAGCCTATATTCCGGAAAATTATATTCAAAGTGATGCTTCCAGAATTGACATGTACCGGAAAATTGCAACTGTGCGTGATGAAGCTGACGAAAGCGAACTGATTGACGAACTTATCGACCGTTACGGTGAACCGCCGAAAGCGATTCTTGGACTAATCAAAGTATCTCTGCTGAGGAATTCTGCTGCCTCGCTTGGCATTACAGAAATCACACAGAGAAGCGGCACATTGCAATTTTATATTCAGATGCCTGAAAATGAACAGATTGCTGCACTTTCAGCAAAATATGGCAGAAGAATTCTGTATTCCTGCACAGGAAAGCCTTATATTGGTGTAAAGCTTCTGCCGAAGCAGACCGCCGCCGCACTCATGCAGGAAGTCATCTTTACCATGCGTAATGCCGTTTTTCAACGCTGAAGTCATCACTGTGAAAGTGAAAATACCCGTGCTGCATCATCAGCACGGGTATCTTTATACATTTTCCTGCACAATCATAAATACTGCTGAACCAATATGACACAACAGCACCCCCATCAGCAGAGGACTTGTCAAAGCAATTCTCAAGCCTCGTTCTGCCTGTGCCGGAGTTGTCCGGGGGAATCGTTCTGTCATCAGCATTTTCAACAGCAGAATTGCACCTGCTATCACCATCAGAACATAAAAAATATTAAATATGTCACTGGCAGTATCCCAATGGTAGGTATCGCACAAGTCAAACACTGTTGCACACAGATTCACGCCCATATGTGCAATAATTGACGGCACAAGGGAATTGTGCTTCATTGAGATATAGCCAAAGAAACAGCCACCCATAAATGCAAGGATAAACTGCGGAATATTCTCATGCCATACCCCGAAGAAAAATGCACTCATGACAATACCGAACCGCTGACTAACCCGGCTCAGATTTTTCATAACAAATCCCCTGACCAGCAATTCTTCTGTAATCGGTGCAACAATCACACCATAAACAAAATCTATGATTACACTTTTGACATCATGAAATTTCATTAAATCCGGGTCATAATCCGAAACGCCTACGCCTTCCATAAGTTCTTCAATGCCGATTGCCGCCCAGCCGGTAAGGGTCTGAATCAGCAGTGCAATCGCAATATAGCTGACTGCCAGCCCCAAACTGAAATCTTTTGTCTGAAACAGATGGGAAACCGGAATTTTAGTTGCTTTGCACCCGAACCACGCCACGGCAATACTGCACCCGGCAATACAAAGCATCATCAAAGCCGTATAAGAAGAAGTATCTCCAAAATATTCCCATGCCAGCGAATGATAATTTTCCGGCAGTGTTCCGGCAGCTCCGTCTGCAAGTGAAAGAAAGAAAATAAATGCTTCTCCCAGTATCACAAATAAAATATTTGACAATGCAAAATGCCCCAGCAGAAAACCACCGACAATATTTTCATACCGGCGAATTCTGTTCCGTTCCCGCAGATTCGGAAACAGTGGTATTTTACAGCCTTCTATACGAATTTGCGGCACTATTTCTCCATAATCAGAATTATAGGCTTCAAACTCGGTTTCATTTGCAAACGGGTTTTTCGGATTGATTTCAGAAACTTCTGTGATTTCCTGTTCATTCATGCACATGTTCCTTTCTGTTATTTTATCAGTTTTCTTTTTATTATAACATAAAATTCAGATTCCGTAAACAGTTTTCTGAAATTTTTTTCAGAAGTGACAAAAAAGATATGGACAAAATAGATAAAATATGCTATAATATTCATAACAAATGATTACAAACTGTCCGGCAGTCAAGAAAGGAAGGAGAAACTGAATGCGGCATGAAAAGTCATGCGGTGCGATTGTATACCGAAAACATTGCGGAAATATTGAGATTCTGCTGATACGGCATATCAACAGTGGTCACTGGTCTTTTCCCAAGGGACATATCGAACCCGGAGAAACCGAAGTGGAAACTGCTGTCCGAGAAATTAAAGAAGAAACTGCAATTGATGTGATGATTGATCCGTCATTCCGGGAGACAGTTTCCTATTCTCCCAAACGGGATACGCAGAAAATTGTAGTTTATTTTATCGGACGTGCGAAAAATTATAATTATGCGCCTCAGGAAGAAGAAATTTCCGAAATCCGGTGGGTAGATATTGGCTATGCTTCCCGGATTCTGACATATGAGAATGACAAAAATATTGTCATCAAGGCAAAAAAAGCAATCAAGAAAAACGGCAGTGCTTTCTGTTAAGCCTGCCGTTTTATGATTTATACTGTATAGCCGTTTTCACGGAGTCTGTCAATGAGTTCGCCGAGAATCTGTGCATTTGTTGCCGAGACAGAGTGCAGCAACAAAATTTCTCCGCCGTGTGCAGTACTGGTGAGTTTTTCGAGGGACTGTGCCGGGTCAGGCTGTTTGTCAGTCAGCCAGTCCACATGCGCCCCGCTCCAGAACAATGTCTTATAATTACAGGACTGTACTGTTTTGAGAGCCTGTTCGGAATATTCTCCGCAGGGACAGCGGAAATATTGCATAGTATAGTCATATTCTTTCTGCACATAGTCATGCAGGCTCATAATTTCCTCACGGGCAGCGGCATCATCAAGCAAGGGCAGACTGGCATGAGTCATGCCGTGATTGCCGAGCATATGCCCTTCTGCAATCATACGCCGGACGAGAGCCTGTTCTTTTTTGGCATAATCTCCGGTCAGGAAGAAAATGGCACTGACCTGTTTTTCTTTTAGTGTATCAAGAATATTTCCAGTAAAGCCGTTTTCATACCCTTGGTCGAAGGTGATGATAATTCTGCTCCGGTCAGGAGTGGTTGCATAAGCATTATATTTTCCGTACTGTGCATCAAAATCCAGCGCACCGAGCGGCACATTGGCATCATTGACCTGAGTCCCCTGTCCGTAGCCTATGGCAGTTCCGGCGGAAACTGTCATCAGATTTCCGGTTGAAGCCGTCAGCAAAGCAAGGGCTGTCAGACCGGAAAGCAATCTGGTTCGATAATTCATTGCATTCGCTCTTTTCTGTAAAATTCCGCAGCTTTTTGCCGCAGAAACAGTATATGCAGAATGCAGACGGATATACTTTTTCTGTCTTTTCTTAATTTTTCAGATAGGACTTGACAAGCACCTGCAAGAGTTCATCCCTATCGATATGGCGAATCAGATTCCGGGCATTATTATGCGTAGTTATGTAGGTTGGGTCTTCTGACAGAATATAACCTACAATCTGATTAATTGGATTATAGCCTTTTTGCAGGAGCGCATCGTAAATAATCGTCAGTGTCTGTTTCAGTTTCAGTTCCTCGCCATCGTCCATTGAAAATGTCATTGTTTTGTCAAACATAACAATACCCCTCCTTATATAATATAGAAATATAAAAATTTATCCATTATCATTATAACTGATTTACGATATTATCACAATAGTTTTCTGTAAATTTGCGAATTCTTTCTCTGTTTTGCAATCTTTCAAGATAGTTTTTTTGTGCAGATTGTCCAAAAAGAGAGGCTGTTCCCTGGCAGAATGCGAAGGAACAGCCCGTATTTCCGGGGGTTAATCCATAATACCGTCAGTTCTTCTGACGAAAGAATTACAGTCTACACATTCTGGTACAGTGGGGTCAGTTTCATGTGTGCCGACATGAATGCAGTCCAGACAGCAGTAATCCTCTGTGACGAGATTATTTCTGCACTGAGACACTGTACATTTGATATTGGAGTTTTTCTTCATTTCGTTCATAACAGCAGATACCTCTTTGCAAGATTTGTTCCGGAACAATATTAGTATATCCGGCATCTGTGATATGATACATGAAAATTTAAAAAAATTAATCTTCGACCTGATAGCCGGCATCTGCAACGGCTTTTTTCAAATCGCCGAGTTCCTGAGCAGTCAGTTCTGTACTGAGTTTTAAAACAGCCTGATTTTCAGTATGGCTGGGAACGGCTTCTTCTACTTTTGGAAACGCTTCCAGACATTTTTT
>DJXC01000025.1 GCA_002449575.1 Ruminococcus sp. UBA7014 | reverse complement strand
CAGAAGAATGGATTCCGCCCGTCCTCAGAAAATCTGAAATTCCGGAAAAAAAACAAAGCTGTGCAGATGTGTTTTTTATGCAGTATCTGGTCTGTATTATCGTGCTGACGATTTTGTTTTCTGTTCGTCTGTGGGACGGGCAGAGTTTTCAGAATGCAGTTGCCATTTTCAATACACAGATTCATGCAGAATCTGCACAATGGATACTGGATTTTCTGGAATGGGTGAAACAGTTTTGGAATTAAGATTTCAGAATTTCCGGCTGATGATAGATTTCAGCTTTCCGGCAGTACTTGCGCTGTTATTTCTGTATCCGGATGACGAACTGACAAAACAGATGCTTCTTGTCAGCATTATTCATGAACTCGGTCACGGACTTGTCATCTGTCTGACAAAATCCGGACTCCGTGAAATTCGTCTTTATGCTGCCGGAATCCAGATGAAAACAAATGTCTGTCTGCTGACTGATAAACAGATTCTGGCAGTTTTTCTCAGTGGACCTCTGATGAATCTGCTTTGTGCTGTTTTATTCTGGAAACTGGACGCTGTAACAGCGTTTCTTCATCTTGAAATTGGTATTTTTAATCTTTTGCCTTACCGGATTCTGGATGGCGGTGCAGCTTTGGAAACACTGCTGGAGCTGCATCCGCAATTTCTGCAAATCCGGAAAATATTCTGTCTGATGCTGTCGGTTTCTGGAATATTTTTATTGTTCCTGTATAAAATCCGCAATCCTGCACTGTTTCTGATGCTTGCCTATCTGGCAGTTTCTGAATTTTCAGTTGACAAATGCGGCTCTTTGTGTTAGAATAAAAAAGATATGGATTCCAGAAGAAGGGAGAAATGAAATTTCATGACGGGGATAGTGACAGTCAGGACAGTATTATATGTTTTGATGATAGCTGTCAGCGGCGGTTTGTTTCTGTATACGGTACTGTTCGGGGGACTGACGTGGCTAAAGGCATCAAGTGCCGGAATTCTGCGGTTTCATAAAATTTTTAATAAATCTTTTTACTGGCTTTATTACATGATTGTCATAGCAAGTCTGGCAGTTTCAGTTCTGAAATTTGCAGAAGCACATATCTGCCGGAATGTTATTGAAGCAAGTGAAACAGTCGGAGTACAGGCATTTTTAGCCTATGAAGAAGAATTTACTGATATACAGACAGAAAACGAAGCCGCTTATATTACTGCAAAACAGCAGGAATATCTTCAAAAAATGAATCATAATCAGCAGAACGGATTTTTTTATTTGTTCATGGCATTACTTTGGTTTTCGATGATGCTGTTGAATACCGGATTTGTGACCGTCAAAGGTTATTATTCGCTTGGTTCGCTGAAACCACGGAAAATTCTTGGAGAAGTCAGAAAAGGAAAATTACAGTTCTATCTTCTGCCTGTTAGAAACAAAAAAAAAGCAAAGCCGTTTCTGATAATCAGGGATACTCCCGAAAACCGAAAAAATTATGCGCCTTTGCTTGAAAAAGAAAAAGTATGAAAGGAAATGGATATGCTCAATCCCAGAATAGAACCGTTTCTGCTGGATGTGCAGAAGCCGTCACGCTATACCGGCGGTGAAATCGGTGAGATTATCAAAGACAAGTCAAAAATAGATGTCAGGTTTGCATTCTGTTTTCCGGATATTTATGACGTAGGAATGTCACATCTTGGCATGAAAATTCTGTATTCGCTGATGAATGAACGGGAGAATTACTGGTGTGAGAGAGTGTTTGCACCATGGACAGATATGGAAGAAATCATGCGCCGGGAAAAGATTTTGTTATATGCACTCGAAAGCGGTGACGAAATCCGGAATTTTGATTTTGTCGGCTTTACTTTGCAGTATGAAATGTCATATACAAATATTTTGAATATGCTGGATTTAGCTGGTATTCCGGTATTACAGAAGGACAGGGGAGAACAGATTTTTCCGCTGGTTGTCGGCGGAGGACCTTGTGCCTGCAATCCTGAACCGATTGCTGATTTTTTTGATTTGTTTATCTTAGGCGAAGGCGAAGAAGTAAATCTGGAATTAATGGATTTATATCATAAAATGCATGATGAAGGAGTGACCCGTTCTGCATTTCTGAAAGCCGCTGCACAGATTCCGGGCATTTATGTGCCGTCGCTTTATGATGTCGCTTATCATGAAGACGGTACAGTACAGAGTATTACACCGCATGACGGCGCACCGGAAAGCATTAAAAAGCGTGCTATGACAGATATGAATCAGGCTTACTATCCGGAACAGGTTGTGATTCCGTTTATTGAGCCGATTCATGACAGAGTTTCTGTAGAAGTCCTGAGAGGCTGTATTCGTGGCTGTCGGTTTTGTCAGGCTGGATTTCTGTACAGACCTTTCCGTGAAAAATCAGCAGAGACAATCTGCCGACAGGGAATTACACTTTGTCAGAATTCCGGCTATGACGAATTATCACTTTCGTCACTGAGTACCAGTGACCATTCCCAGATTGAGCAGATTCTGGACAAGCTTCTGGAATATACAGCGGAAGAACATATCAATCTTTCTCTGCCATCACTGAGAATTGATAATTTTTCTAAATCTGTGATGGAAAAAGTAACAACTATCCGGAAAAGCGGTCTGACATTTGCCCCGGAAGCCGGAACACAGCGGCTTCGGGATGTTATCAACAAGAACGTTACGGAAGAAGAAGTCATGAGAACTTGTAAAATCGCTTTTGAAGGCGGTTATACAACAGTTAAGTTATATTTTATGATGGGACTGCCGACCGAAACAGATGAAGATATTATCGGCATTGCAGAATTGGCGCAGAAAGTAGTAAATCTGTTCTATGATATGCCGGAACATGCAAAAGGAAAATTACAGGTTTCCATCAGTACAGCAACATTTGTACCGAAACCGTTTACGCCTTTCGAGTTCGAGCCGCAGACCACAAAAGAAGAAATCCTCCGGAAACAGCAAATTCTGAAAAAAGCAATTAAATCAAAGAAAATTAAGGCAAGTATGCATATTTCTGATGTCAGTCAGATGGAAGCTGTCCTTGCAAGAGGTGACCGGAGAATCTGTTCTGTGATTTATGATGCATGGAAAAGCGGCTGTCATCTGGACAGCTGGGAAGAATTCTTTGAGGCAGAAAAATGGTATGCCGCTTTTGAAAAAAATCATCTTGACCCGGCTTTCTATGCTAACCGTACCAGAAATTATGACGAAATAATGCCGTGGAATCATATTGATTATCTTGTTTCCAAAAAATTTCTGATTCGGGAAAATCAGAAAGCCCATGCCGGACAGACAACACCGCCTTGCCGGCAGTCCTGCGCCGGATGCGGTGCAAATGCATGTCTGGGGAGGGCTTGTTTTTGAAAGATTACAGAATTCTGTTCGAGAAAAAAGGAATCAGTAAATATATTTCGCATCTGGATTTGAACAGATGCATGATTAGAACTATCCGCCGTTCCGGACTCCCGGCATGGTATACTGAGGGTTTCCATCCGCATTTATACCTGATGTTTCCGCTTGCCTTGTCACTGGGAATTGAAAGTATCTGTGAAGTCATGGATTTGCGCCTGACAGAAGAACTCCCGCCGGAAGAAATTCTTTCCCGGCTGAATGCCGCACTTCCGGAAGGACTTCATGCCCTTGCTGTGCGAGAACCTGTCATGCAGGCAACAGACATTGCCGCCGCAGAATATCAGCTTTGTCTGTCAGCTCCGGAAATTCCGGATTTATCCGGACTCTGGAATTCGTTCATCAGTCAGCCGGAAATCCTGATTCAGAAAAAAACAAAAAAAGGTATGAAAGAATTAAATATCAAAGAAATGATAACCATTCAGGAATGTGTCAGCCAGAATCAGAAATTAACCCTGGTACTCCGGCTGCCTGCCGGAAACGAAGGCAGCCTGAATCTTACAGTTGTGGCGGATGCTTTCCAAAAATACGCAGATAAGCCGATTCTTGTCGAATCTGCCTGCCGGACAAAAATTTTTTCTGAAAATTATCAAGATTTTTTCTGAAAACACTTGCTTTTTTTCTCAAAATATGTTATGATATAAAAGCATTTGAAATCCGTTCCGTTCTCACGCCGGAATGAGAGTTAATGCCGTAAGACATTAAACAGGTTCATCCTCTGACGGAAAGCGCACGCTGCTGAATGTGCCGCATAAAAATTATAACCCCGTGTATGAAGAACCGGAATTTTTTAGGAGGAAATTTATTATGAACGCATTAGAATTAATCAGCAATTCCAGCATGAAGGAAAATGCTCCTGTACTCGAAATCGGTGATACTGTCAAGGTGCATGTTAAAATTCAGGAAGGCGACAAGAGCCGTATCCAGGTGTTTGAAGGCACTGTTATCGCTAAGAAGCATGGTGGCATCAGCGAAACTTTCACGGTAAGACGTGTGGCACACGGCGTTGGTATTGAACGTGTATTCCCGCTGCATTCTCCCGCTGTAGACAAGGTAGAACTGGTTCGTCATGGTAAAGTTCGCCGTGCAAAGCTGTACTACCTCCGTGACAGAGTCGGCAAGGCTGCCAAGGTGAAGGAAAAACTCGACAACAAACAGGCATAATGCACATTCAGCTGTACAATGGCAGCTGTATGGCTGCTTTTGTACTGCATTCCGCAAGAGGGACAACATGTCCCTTTTTTGCATATTTGCAAGCGTTTTTGTTTTAACGCTGTGTTTTATCATAATGAGGTGAGATAATGGAATCCGCAGAATTAACAGAAAATAGAGAACAGACAGAACAGCAGAATTCCCCCGCTGAACAAAAAAATGCTTCTATGTTTAACGATATTGTGGAAATTCTGGAAACCATGCTGATTTCTGTCTTCGTGGTACTGCTTTTGTTCACTTACCTGATTCGTCCCGTCACAGTAGAAGGACGCTCCATGGTGCCAACATTGCAGAATCAGGATAGACTTGTCATGCGCCGGATTCTGTATCAGCCGCATCAGGGTGATGTCGTTGTTGTCAGCAATTATAAGACAGGACATGTTCTGGATTTGAACGGCAATGTCACAAACAGTGGCTCGGCTCTGAATGAAATTCTGATTAAGCGTGTGATTGCAGTCAGCGGTCAGACTATCGAAATCAAAACAGATGAAGGCTGTGTCTATGTAGACGGCGAACCGCTT
>DJXC01000185.1 GCA_002449575.1 Ruminococcus sp. UBA7014 | reverse complement strand
CTACAGGCGGGGGAGGATGTCACATGTAGAAAACAAGAATCCTTCTTACAACCCTGTTGTGTATATCACCCATTCTAATGACAGTGAAAGCGCATCCCGACTGAAAAGCATGGTTCTTGCAGAAGACCCCAGTGTGATTGTAAAAATAAAAACCTTGTCGCCAATTATCGGCGCACATACAGGACCGGGCGTTATCACAATTCATCATGTCGGAAAATAAGCAGACAATCTTCAGCAGGGCAGCCCGTAAAATACCGGGCTGCCTTATTTTTAAGTGAAATCGTGTATGCAAAAATAACAGAAATGATTCTGCTGACTTGCTATACGACAAATCAAATTAGCAATTGACAAATGACAAAAAATATGCTATGATAATATTATCACTAAACTATCAGAATCAGAAAGGAATCCAACTATGGCACATCAGTTAGTAATTGTTCTCGACTTCGGCGGACAGTATAACCAGCTTATTGCCCGCCGTGTCCGTGAATGCGGTGTTTACTGCGAAGTCAAGAGCTATCAAACTCCACTTGCAGAATTAAAAGCCCTGAATCCGAAAGGTATTATCTTTACCGGAGGACCTAACAGCGTCTATGACGAAAAATCCCCTCATATCACAAAAGATATTTTTGATTTGAATATCCCGATTCTTGGTATCTGCTACGGTGCACAGCTGATGGCTTATACTCTCGGCGGTGAAGTTTCTGCCTGTCAGACTTCCGAATATGGAAAAACTGATACACATTATGATAATTCCAGTATCCTGTTTGGTGGCATTCATCTGCCGGAAACAGCCTCTTCTTGGATGAGTCATACAGATTATGTTTCCAGAGTGCCGGACGGTTTCCGGATTACAGCACATACAGATGACTGTCCTGCTGCGGCATTTGAGAACGCTGAACGCAAACTTTATGCAGTACAGTTTCACCCTGAAGTCAATCATACATTTGCCGGACAAGGCATGATTGACAGCTTTGTCAAGAATGTCTGTGGCTGTATCGGTGACTGGTCTATGGCAGGTTATGCCAAAACTGCCATTTCCGAAATCCGTGAAAAAGTCGGCGACGGTAAAGTATTATTAGCACTTTCTGGCGGAGTAGACAGCTCTGTAGCAGCCGCTCTGCTTGCAAAGGCTGTCGGCAGTCAGCTGACCTGCATTTTTGTTGACCATGGTTTTATGCGTAAAAATGAAGGCGATGAAGTCGAAGCCGCTTTTAAAAACTCCGGCATGAACTTTGTCAGAGTCAATGCCAAAGAACAGTTTATGTCTAAACTCCGTGGCGTTTCCGACCCTGAAACCAAACGTAAAGCCATCGGCGAAGAATTTATCCGGGTATTCGAGCAGGAAGCAAAAAAAATCGGCAAGGTTGATTATCTTGTACAGGGAACTATTTATCCGGATGTCATTGAAAGCGGTCTTGGTGATGCGGCTGTGATTAAGTCTCATCATAATGTCGGTGGTCTGCCGGATTATGTTGATTTTAAAGAAATTATTGAACCGCTGAGAATGCTTTTTAAAGACGAAGTACGCAAACTTGGTACAGAGTTAGGTTTATCACCTGTTCTGGTATGGCGGCAGCCGTTCCCTGGTCCGGGACTTGCGATTCGTATCATTGGTGAAATTACAGACGAAAAACTCGAAATCTTACAAGATGCTGACTTTATTTTCCGTCAGGAAATTGCCAATGCCGGACTTGACCGGGATATTAATCAATATTTTGCTGTACTCACGAATATGCGTTCTGTCGGTGTTATGGGTGATGCAAGAACCTATGATTATACTGTTGCACTTCGTGCCGTAACCACTAGTGACTTCATGACGGCTGATTTCGCCAAAATTCCTTATGATGTTCTTGCACTTGCTGCAAACAGAATCGTGAACGAAGTAAAGAGTGTCAACAGAATTGTCTATGACATTACAACAAAGCCCCCTGCCACAATAGAATGGGAATAAAAAATAACATTCCAGAAATGCAGTCAAATCGGCATTTCTGGAATATCAAAACCAATTCTGATAACAATTTGATAACAGGAAGTAACTGATAATTATTCTTCGTCAACAGTGGTTGTGGGGTTATCCCGCCATTCTTTTGACGGTTCATGTTTACCGCAGTCGTCAGTAGTCTGCGGCCAGTTCAGTTTCCATTCCATATATTCTGCCTTGCTGATTTTACCGTCAGCAAGGTCTTTTTTTCTTTTCTGCCACTCTTTCAGAAAATCCGTCATCAGAATTGATTTGAAACAAATTGCTTTTCGGTCGCAGTCGTCCTCATCGACACAATCCAAAATTGACAGCGGATAATGTTCATCCAGTTCAAACAGCATGAGCATGACACCTTCCGCTCCGAGAATTTCCTCATTGCTGATAAACAGCGGATTCACATCCAGAACTTCAGCGAATTTCTTGACAAGTTCTTGTTTCGGTGTTCTCGTACCGGATTCATACTGGGCAATTCGCACATCTGCTGATTTCTCATCAAATCCGACTGCAATACCAAGTTCTTTTTGTGTGATGCCTCTGAAGTTTCGGATTCTCTTGATTTTATCTCCAATGATTGACATAATACCACTCCTTAGCAAAATTTATCTACTCAGTATCATTATAACATATTTGTTTAGAAATAGTCAATAGATTTTAAACAAAAAAGTTTAGAAAAAATTTTGGAAAATCTCTTGACAAAAACAAATTTGTTTAGTATAATATAGTTAAGCAAAAAAGCTTAGTATAAATATGACAATACAAATAAAGAAAGGACTGAATCTCATGTCAGAAAAATTTATCAAGGCTCAGGAAGTCGCACAGGTTCTGGAAGTTTCCGTTCCATATGCGTACAAAGTTATCCGTCAACTCAATGAAGAACTTGCAAACAAGGGATTTCTCACAGTTTCGGGCAGAGTCAGCCGTCAGTATTTCAACGAGAGAATGTACAACGGCAATATTCAACAGAATAAGGAGGAAGCATAATGCCTGTTTACAAAGACAAAAACAATGGTTCATGGTATGTCATGGTTCGCTATGAGGACTGGCAGGGCAAAAATCGGCAGAAGTGCAAGCGTGGTTTCGACACTAAGAAAGATGCTCAGAATTGGGAACGGACTTTCCTGCTCCAGAATCAGGGCAATATGGATATGACATTCCAGAGTTTCTACGAAATCTATGCGAATGATATGTCGAGCCGTCTGAAAAAGAACACTTGGGAAACCAAAGCACACATCATCAAGACGAAAATTCTTCCCTATTTTGCTGAAAAGCCTATCAGTGAAATCCAGTCTAAAGATGTGCTTGCTTGGCAGAATGAATTGCTCCGACATCGTGACAGTAACGGAGAACCCTATTCAGAAACGTATCTGAAAACAATTCACAATCAGATTTCAGCGATTTTCAATCATGCTGTCCGCTATTATGACCTGAAATCCAATCCGGCAGCCAAAGCCGGAAGTATCGGTGTCAAAAATGCAAAAGAAATGCAGTTCTGGACAAAAGATGAATATCTGAAATTCTCCGAAATCATGATGGATAAGCCTATTTCTTACTATGCGTTTGAAATGCTCTACTGGTGCGGTATCAGATTGGGCGAACTGCTCGCCCTTACTCCCTCTGATTTTGATTTTCAGAAGAAAAGGCTTAGAATCAATAAATCTTATCAGCGTATCAAAAAACAAGACGTTATCACTGAACCTAAAACCAAAAAGAGCAACAGAATTATCGAAATTCCTGATTTTCTCTGTGATGAAATGCAGGATTATCTGAACTCTTTGTATGAGATTCAATCTGATGAGAGAATCTTTCCGATTACAAAAAGCTATCTTCATCACGAAATGGACAGAGGCTCAAAAGAATCTGGTGTCAAACGGATTCGCATTCACGATTTAAGGCACAGTCATGTTTCCTTGCTGATTGAGATGGGATTCTCGGCAGTCGCAATTGCTGACCGTCTGGGGCATGAAAGCATCGAAATCACTTACAGATATGCTCATCTGTTTCCTTCAAAACAGCAGGAAATGGCTCATAAACTCAACGATTTAAGAAAGGATGGTGACGAAGATGTCAGCAAAAAATCTTGATAACAAGGGCAGATTCAGAAATCTGACGATTGGATTCAGAGTTTCGCCCGAAGAAAACAAGCTGATTAACTCGGCGGTGGCACTTTCAGGACTGACGAAACAAGACTACATTGTGAAGCGTCTGCTCTGCCGTGATGTGGTAGTGCAGGGAAATCCGAAAGTCTACAAGGCTCTGAAAAATCAGCTTGCCGAAGTTCTGACCGAATTACAGCGGATTGAAAACGGCTGTGCAGTTGATGATGAACTGCTTATGAC
>DJXC01000029.1 GCA_002449575.1 Ruminococcus sp. UBA7014 | reverse complement strand
GCGAAAAACTGCCTGATTACACCGCATATTGCATGGTCAGCAGTCGAGACAAGAGAAAGATTATTACAGATAGTTTCAGATAATTTGAAAGCGTATCTTTCCGGAATGCCCATAAATCAGGTAAATTAACAGAAAGCAGGATTTGTTTTATGATAGATTTGAGAAATAAGAAAAGAATTGTAATTAAGCTGGGAACTTCTACACTGGCGCATAAAACCGGGAAGCTCAACATTCGCCGGATGACAAATCTTACCAGAGTGCTGGCAGATTTGCAGAATGCCGGACATGAAATGATTCTGGTTTCATCAGGTGCAGTTGGTCTGGGAGTCGGTAAGCTTAATCTGAAAGAACGTCCGAAAGATACACCGACAAAACAGGCTGCTGCTGCTGTCGGACAGTGCGAATTAATGCATATCTATGACGAAATGTTTTCCAGATATAGTATTACTGTTGCACAGATTTTATTGACAAAAACGATTATCAGCACTCCGGACAGAGTGAACAATGTCCGCAATGCGATTGATTCTCTCACAGCAATGGGCGTGATTCCTATTGTGAATGAAAATGATACAGTCGCTATTGACGAACTGGAACTCGAAATCGGTGAAAATGATTCACTGTCTGCGGTAGTGGCTTCTATCGCCGGCGCAGAAGCATTGATTATCCTGTCAGATATTGACGGTCTCTATTCCGAAGACCCACACCAGAATGAAGATGCAGAAATTATTTCTGTCGTGGAAAAAATTGACGAACATATCGAAAAAATCGCCGGCGGTGCAGGCAGCAAGCTGGGGTCTGGCGGTATGGCAACGAAAATCAATGCTGCGAAAATCGCAACGGCTGCCGGAGTGGATATGATTATCATGAACGGCAGAAATCCCGAAGATTTATATAAATTATTCGATGGTGAAGAAATCGGCACATATTTTCCGGCTGTAAAATAGCTGATAACAAGAGAGGGGAAATTTTTATGAATTACATGGAAGAATTAGGACAGAAGGCAAAACAGGCAAGCTATGCTGCTGCTTCTGCCGGAACTGTTCTGAAAAATCAGGCACTGACGGCAATTGCAGAAGCTTTGAGGCAGAATACAGAAAGCATTCTGGAAGCCAATCAAAAAGATATGGAGAATGCTGTCAGAAACAATATGACTCCGGCGATGCAGGACAGACTGAAACTGACAGCAGAACGCATTCAGGCAATTGCAAACGCTGTACTGAAAGTAGTCGCACTGGATGACCCTGTCGGTGAGGAAATCAAAGGCTGGCTTCGTCCGAATGGTCTGCGAATCCGTCAGGTGCGTGTGCCTATGGGCGTTATCGGCATTATTTTTGAATCCCGTCCGAATGTGACAGTAGATGCTGCTGTACTCTGCCTGAAAGCAGGAAATGCCGTAATTCTGAGAGGCGGTAAAGAAGCTATCAATTCTAATCTTTGTCTGGTGAAAGTGATGCAGAATGCACTTGCAAGCACAGGACTGCCGGAAGAACTGGTACAGCTTGTCGAAAAGACCGACCGTGAAACTGCTGCTGATATGATGAGATTAAATGGCTATCTTGATGTTCTGATTCCCAGAGGCGGTGCAGGACTGATTCAGGCAGTTGTGAAGCAGGCAACTGTTCCGGTTATTGAAACAGGTGCAGGAAATTGTCATGTCTATATTGATGATTCTGCTCTGCCGGAAATGGCTGTCAGCATTGCAGATAACGCCAAAACCCAGAGACCGTCTGTCTGCAATGCGATTGAAACCCTTCTCGTGCATAAAGAAATTGCAAAAAGCATTCTGCCGGAAATCAAGAAAGCATTTGATACACATAAAGTCATCATTCACGGCTGTGAAACAACGCAGAAAATTCTCGGTGACTGTGTGATTCCCGTTACAGAAGAAGATTATTTTAAAGAATATGGGAATTATGAAATTGCTGTCCGGGTGGTGGACTCTGTAGAGGAAGCTGTTGCACATATTCAGAAATACAGTACAAATCATTCAGAAGCGATTGTCACACAGAATATGAATCATGCAGAATATTTCCTGAATCATGTAAATTCTGCTGCTGTTTATGTAAATGCCTCAACTAGATTTACTGACGGCGAAGAATTCGGATTTGGTGCAGAAATCGGTATTTCTACACAGAAACTCCATGCAAGAGGACCTATGGGACTGCTGGCTCTGACAACAATGCAGTACAGAATCACCGGGAACGGACAAGTCCGGGGTTAAAGCATTATGAAACGTGAACTTCGTGATTTATTGCATAATTTAGTAGATGATGCTGAACATCTGCCAGAACCAAAAGTCAATGTCAGTGAAGCATCCCGGAAGAAAGTCAACGAAATTGCAGATAGCTTAAACCGTGAACAACAGCCGGAGTCTCCGAAGCCCGTCTATGACAAGCCGCCAACCCGGAAACGTCCGCCTGTAATAACCCCTGACCCTGTCAGCCATTTTTCAGAAACACCATCTCAGAATCCTGCTGTCAGAATGCATGACAGACTTCTGGAAGGTGCGCTTCCTAAACCTGATACTGAACGAAAACCCACCCGGAAAGCAGAAAATAAATCTTCCAAAAAGAAGCATAAAAAAGTAAAAGCTGCTCCGGAAACTTCCAAGCCGAAAAAGAATTTTCATGTTGAAATCAAAGAAGAACTACCACCGGATATTCCCAGAGATACCAGCGTTGCTGACCGCCTGAAACAGGAAAAATTAGAAGCAGTTCTTGCAGCAACACCCCCAAAAACGCCGGAACAGATTCGGCGTGAAAAAATCCGCCGGCATGCTGCTGAAATTAAAAAGCAGATGGAATTACAGGCACAGAAAAAAACGGAACTTCCTCCGGAATCGCCCCCACCAGAAGAAATGATTCCGGCATGGGAAGATGCTCTTTCAGAATTTTCTGAAAATTCTGAAACACAGAATTCTGAACAACTGAAATTTCTACAGGAAACAGAAACTCCCGGTGTTCCGGAACTTTCTGAACTTCCGGAAATTCCGCAGACTTCCGGAGATGATACCGGACTGATGCAAATTTCCGAAGAACTCGGTGCAGAACTTCCGGCTGCCCCAAAAAAGAAGAAAAAAAAGAAAAAGAAAAAGAAAAAGCCGGAGGCAGTACCAGAAGTGACAGAACCGGAAGTGTCCCATAAGAAAAAAGTTTCCGGAAAAATCTCTGCTTTCTGGGAAAAGGTTTTCACTCACGATACAGAAGAACTGAAAGAAGAAGTTCCTGATATAAAAGAAGAACCCCCAGTTCCTGTACCTCGTGTCTACAAACCACCGGAAAAGGTGACGGAAGTCCTGCTCGAAAAAGAACAGCCACAGGAAGAAAATTTAAATCTGGATTTTGTTCCGACTGCTGCACTGGAAGCTGTTCCGCATCAGGAAAAACCAAAAAACAGAAAAAAAGTAAAAGTTTCTCGCAGAAAAAAGAAATCATCTGGAATTATCTCTAAAAAGGAGTTGGAATTATGAAAATTCTCGTTGCCGGACTGGGATTAATCGGCGGTTCACTTTGTAAGGCAATTCACGCTTATACAGACCATGCCGTCTGGGGGTGGAACAGAACCAAAGCTGTCGCTGAAAAAGCACTTGCAGAACATGCCATTGACGGCATCGCCGGAGATGACTGCTCTGGCTTTGATATGATTATTACTTCACTCTACCCTGATTTGACTAGAAAATGGGTAAAAAATCATATTTCTACCATGCAGGAAAACACGGTTGTCCTTGATGTGACAGGCGTGAAAACTAACCTCCCGGAAGAAATGACTGCTCTTTGTGAGGCAAATGGCGTTCACTATCTGAGTACACACCCTATGGCAGGGAAAGAACGAGCCGGATTTGATGTTTCAGATGAAAATCTGTTTCAAGGGGCGAATTTTATTATGACCCCTGTCAGACAAACGCCGAAATCTTTGCTGGCACAGGTGCAGAATTTCGCACATCAGATAGGATTCCGTAAATTTGTGATTACTACGCCGGAAATGCATGACAGAATGATTGCTTATACTTCACAGTTAGCGCATGTGGTGTCAAGTTCTTATGTGCAGAGTCCCGAAATTCAGTTTGAGAGCGGCTTTTCCGGCGGCAGCTTTCAGGATATGACCCGTATTGCAACTATGAATGAAGACATGTGGGCGGACTTGTTTATGGAAAATCAGGAAAGTCTGCTGCATGAACTGGAAATTTTAATCAGACATTTGCAGGATTATCAGAAAGCCCTGTCTGAAAGTGACCGGGATGCCGTTTATGCTTTAATCCGTGACGGAAGACTTCGGAAAGAACAAAATCTTCGTAACAGAAGAAATTCTCCTGCTGTGATTGACCTGACTAAGAAAGAGAGCAGTTTATGAGTAAGAATAAGACAAAAACTATCACCCTGACAGTAGCTGCAATTCTTGCAGTGCTGTTTTTAGCCGGAAATGCAGCAACAGTTGTTCCAGCAGGACATACAGGAGTTGTTGTTACACTTGGACAGGTTTCACAGAATGTCTTAAGTGAAGGCTTTCATTTTAAAGCCCCGTTTGTGCAGAGTGTGCAGAATATCTCGAATAAAATTCAAGTTTATGAAGCTCCGGCTTCTGCCGTCTCAAAAGATTTACAGACTGTCAGCAGTACCATTGCCGTCAATTACAGATTGATTTCCAATATGTCTGCACAGATGTATCAGAACGTGGGTACGGATTATCAGACAGTATTAATCACACCAGTTGTGCAGGAATGCATGAAGGCGGCAACAGCAAAATATACTGCGGAAGAACTGATTACAAAGCGTACCGCCGTGGGTGATGAGGTTAAAACCGAACTGGATACCAAACTGAATGATTATGGCATCTATATCGAAAAGTTTAATATTGTGAATTTTGACTTTTCTGCTGAATTCAATGCCGCTATTGAAGCAAAACAGGTCGCTGAACAAAATCTCATCAAGACCCAGACCGAACAGAAACAGCAGATTGTGATTGCCGAAGCCGAGGCGAAAAAGAAAGTTATCGCTGCCAATGCTGAAGCCGAAGCGATTCTTGCCAAAGCTGAAGCACAGGCAGATGCCAACAAGAAAATTGAAGAGTCGCTTTCCAATAAAGTCCTGATGTATAATCAAATTGACAAGTGGAACGGCGTGATGCCAAAAGTGACTAGCGGCGGCAACAGCAGTTTGATGATTGAAATCCCTGTTGAGGAAAATCAGCAGTCAGCAGTTTCAGGTGAGGAAAATAATTAAAGAAAAGAGGGAGAAAGCATGAGCACTATTTTTGCAGTCAATAAAAATTTAATTGAAACACGGCTTGAAAATGGAATCCGGACTCTTAAAAAATATTATCACTTAACAGAACGTATTGTTCCGGAAGAATTCAGAAAACTGAATATTCAGAATATGCATTTTGAAATCAGACAGTATGATATTGAGAGTGTCGGCAATCTGCTGACTATGAAATGTGCCGATTCTGAAATTTTTCAGATGGACAGTTTTGTGATAATGCCTTATTTCAAAAACTTGCCGCTGTTCACAACAGATTATATGTATAATGCCGAAACCAGAAGCTATATGAATGAAATTTATAATCTGGTAGATACGCAGGATGCATTATATCTCAGCTATATTGAAAAATTTAAAGTCAATCATGAAAAACATGCAGAACTGCAAGATATGCCTTTGCATCCCGGCTGGTATGATACTGTCCGTGCAGTATGCACTGCCAAGCTTACAAAACCCGTTGCAGATGAGGAAAATATGCAGATATTTACCGAATACCTCGACATATTGATTGAAATGGAACAGAATACCCCTGCTTTCACAGAGGAAAAAGCCCGTCAGAAAAAATGGAAACGCAATCAGGAATATGTTGACAGACTTATAGACGAAGGAGGCATCTCCACAGATGTTTTCAAAAAAGTAATGGGTGAAGAAAAAACAAGGAGATTTTTCGGTCAGGTCTTTTTCGGAACAGAATTATACAAGAATTAATTAAAAAAATTTGAAAAACACTTGACAAAGTTTCAGAAATATGCTATAATAATAAAGTCGTGAATAAACGTATTCTAAAGACAGCTGGTGAAGTGATTCATAAGTCCAGCCGAGGAGTGCAATTATCTGAATTTATCAGGAATTTTCTGCTCCTCTGCGTTTTCAGGGGAGCTTTTCTGTTTCCCGTGCGGCAATATTTTTGCGGAGGTGAATTTCTATGCCAAGTGCAAAGGTTCTCGAATCCAAACAGGCAAGAGTCAATGAATTAGCTGAACTGCTCAAGAATAGCAATGCTGTTGTTCTCGTTGATTATAAGGGCATTACTGTAGAACAGGATACTGCTCTGAGAAAAAATCTGAGAGAAGCAAATGTTAAGTATTTCGTTGAAAAGAACACACTCCTGAAAAGAGCATTCAATGCTAATGGTGTGACTGATTTTGATGATGTTCTTAATGGTACAACTGCAATTGCAGTTTCTGCTGATGACCAGACTGCTCCGGCACGTATTCTGGGTGAATTTGCTGAAAAGAACGAAACTTTCAAGCTGAAGGCTGGTTCTGTAGACGGTGAATTCTATGATGAAGCAAAAGTCATGGCTCTGTCCAAGATTCCGTCCAAGGATGTTCTGCTGGCACAGCTGGTCGGCTCTCTTCAAGGTCCTATCCAGAAACTGGCTGCTCTGTTGCAGGCTGTTGTGGACAAAAATGGCGAAGCTGCATAAAATTTGCAGCATAGCAATCACAAATTAAATTTATTTTAAAATTATTGAAAAGGAGTTTTTTATCATGGCATCTGAAAAGACACAGAAATTTATTGAAGATATTAAAGCTCTCTCCGTTCTGGAACTCGCAGAACTGGTAGAAGCTATTCAGGAAGAATTCGGCGTAACAGCAACTATTGCAGCAGCTCCCACAGCAAGCAGCGTAGCAGCAGCTGAAGAAAAGACTGAATTTGACGTAATCCTCGCTTCCTTTGGCGACAAGAAGATGGGCGTTATCAAGGCTGTTAAGGATGTTCTTGGTCTCGGTCTGAAAGAAGCTAAGGAAGTTGTAGAAAGCGCACCGAAGGCTCTCAAGGAAGGCGTTTCCAAGGCAGAAGCTGAAGAACTCAAGGCTAAACTCGAAGAAGCAGGCGCAACAATCGAAATCAAGTAAGATTTTCCATATGCAAAGGAAAAGCGGAGACAGGCAGTCTCCGCTTTTTTGCATTACCCGGTCAGGGCGTGTGCCAGAATAATAAGAGCCGTTCCCGGAATGCCGAGAACAAAACTCGTCAGCAGATTCGTTGTGCAGAGTGTCGGCGCAAATCCAATGGCTTCTCCATAAAAATGCAGAAGAAACAGTGCAGTCAGCCCGGTGATGCCGCCAAGCAGAAATGTCCTGACAGGTTTCTGTCTTTTTATGTAGAAGAACAGAAGTATCAGAAATGCTGCTGCCCAGAGTATCCAGTAAAGATAGGTTCTGAAAAAATCCATCTGTAGCCCTCCTTACAGCATAATATAGGCGATGGCAAGCAGTAGTTCCGTTTCTGCACCTTCTTTGTAAAGCAGGTACAGAAGCGCAAGCAGTGCTAGTTTTTCACCGTCCCAGCTTGTCAGAAGATGATGCAAATCTTCGGAGATATGCAAAGAGTCCGGAAGAATGGATTTCGGCGGAGGTGCAGGCGGTTTCGGCGGCATGGAGGGCATTTCCGGAGGAAGCGGCGGCACAGCCCGTCTTTGCATTTCCCGTGAACGCCGGATTGCATCCTGACGCATTGCATCAAAATTTTGCTGCGGAGTCTGTGCCATGTCTTGTCACCTCTGAGAAAAATTATAGTAAGTTCCGGAGCAGTCCGGAATCCTGCATCTGTTTCCAGATATGCCAGATGCGGAGCAGCTTTACAGCTTTATCGATTTTTATCTGCCGGGTCTGTCCCAGATGCGGACGAAGTGCCAGTAAAAGAGCGGTATTCTTGTCATTGTCCTGCTGATGAAATAATTCACTGGCTTTCAGGAGCATACCAGGGTCAATGCCAAAATGACCGGTACTGACTTCCGGAGCAGATTGTTCCGGAGAAGAGGAATTCTCCTCCGGACTGTTAAATTCTCCGGATTTGAACATCTGCGCCAGTTCGGAAATTTGTTTCATACTTTCCGGGTCGGAAAGCAGTTCCTGCATCTTGTCGAGCAGGTTTTCCATTACTTGCCGCCTGTCAGTTTCTGATAAAGAGCTTTTGCCTGCGGAGTACTCATGATTTTATCGACCATCTGGGGATTTTTGACTGCCTGCTGAAATTTGGCAGCTTCGGCAGGGTTCATATTTTTGATAGCGTTGTCAAATTTACCGGATTCCAGTTCTTTCCGGAGCTGTTCCGGCGGAATGCCAAGTTTTTGACTGACAACCTGCAATAAGCCACTGAGATTCTGAATGTTGGAATTATCCATAAAAAACACCCTTCTTTCAAAAAATCTTTCTGCAAAATGATATTGTAATTTCTGACAGTTTGTGTTATAATAAAATAGATTCCATAAGAATTTCTGTATCAGGGAGGTTTTATATTTGAAAATTATTGTGCTTTCTGACACACACGGCAATTCCAGAAATCTGAAAAAAGTTGTGCTGCTGCATCAGGATGCGGATATGTTTATTCATCTTGGTGACGGCGAAACAGATTTGTATCAGTTATTTACCAGTGAACCATGGACGGAACAGAAATTTTATTGTCTGAAAGGCAACTGTGATTATAAACAGGATGTCAAAGTATTCCGGACATTAACGCTGGATTTGCCGTATGGACATAAAATTTTTGCAGCGCATGGCGACTATTTTCAGGTAAAATTCGGCACGGCAAGAATTGCCTTTGAAGCAAGGCAGAATCAGGCAGATATTGTGCTTTACGGACATACACATGTCAGTGACTGCCGCTATGAAGACGGATTATATATTCTGAATCCCGGAAGTCTGAGCCTTCCCCGTGACGGCAAAAAGCCAAGTTATGCGCTGCTTGATGTTTCCGAAAAAGGCATTCTGCCGAATCTGGTGTTCCTGTAATGCCGTCCTGTATAGTATATGCAGGAAGAATGAAAAAATTTCCGTTCTGGAGATGATTACTTTTGAAGAGAAAAAGCAGTGAAAAATATCTGCTGTCATTTGGATTAGGATTTCTGAGTTTATTTGTAATATTGCTGCCGCTGATGATAATCGACAGGGGATATTTTATTTATTATGGTGATTTTGTATCGCAGCAGCTTCCGTTTTACAAACTGGCGAATGATGCTGTCCGGGAGGGTGGCTTATTCGGCTGGAACTGGTATACGGATTTAGGGAGCAGTTTTCTGGGGTCATATGCGTTTTATCTGACAGGGAGTCCGTTTTTCTGGCTGACGGTGCTGCTGCCGGAACAGTGGGTATTGTATGCGATACCATGGCTGTTATGCCTGAAACACGGCATAGCTTCTCTGACAGCATATGCTTATGTCCGGCGGTTTGTGAAACGACCGGAATCGGCAGTAATCGGCGGCTTGCTGTATGCGTTTTCCGGATTTCAGATATTTAATATTTTTTTCAATCATTTTCAGGATGTGACAGCGTTTTTTCCGCTGATGCTGATAGCCATGGAAGAACTTGTTAACCGGAATCGCTGTGGCTGGTTTGCGGCAAGTGTTGCCCTGATGGGTGTGATAAATTATTTTTTCTTTGCCGGACAGGCAGTATTTCTGATAGGATATTTTCTGATAAGATGTCGGAGTCAGGATTTTCACATCAGTTGGAAGAAATTTTTGGCACTGGCAGCAGAAGCCATACTTGGCGTATGTATTGCATGTGCAATGCTGCTTCCGGCAGCTTTGGCGGTGATTCTGAATGACAGAGTATCAGAATACCTGTTCGGACAGGATATGATATTATATTCTGACAGAACAAGAATTATCCGGATTATCCAGAGTTTTTTCATGATACCCGATGCGCCTGCAAGAACAAATCTGTTCCAGACAAAATATGCAAAATGGGCATCTATGGGCGGTTATCTGCCGCTGTTCTCAATGGCAGGCGTGATAGCCTTCATGCGCCGTAAAAAAACACACTGGGCAAGCATGATAATTTATATCTGCATCATATGCGCTTTTGTTCCGGTGCTGAACAGTCTGTTTTATATGCTGAATGCTTCTTATTATGCAAGATGGTATTATATGCCGCTTCTGATAATGGCAATGATGACGGCTTATGCTTTGGATAATCCGGAAACTGAATGGAAACAGGGAATGCACATCTGTGCGGTCATGCTGGGAATTTTTGGCTTGATTTCGCTGCTGCCGACAAAAGAAGACGAGAAAATCAGCTTTTTCAGGTTTACGCTGATTCCGGGATATTTTTATGTGACACTGGGAATTAGTGTACTTTGCTGGGGCGGTGCATATTATCTTCTGAAACTCCGGAAACAGAAAAAGCCGTTTTGGGAAAAAGCCGTTATCCTGACAACAGCAGCTTGTATGGCTTGTACTGCCTCAATTGTATATTTCGGCAAGGCAATCGGCACAAATGCAGAAAAATATATTCAGGAAGGCATTCACGGACAGGAAAATATCAGTATTTCCTATCAGAATGATGAAGCTGATTATTTCCGTGTGGATATGTCCGAAGATTATGATAATTATCCGATGTTCTGGGGACTGTCAAGTATGCGATGCTTCCAGAGTGTTGTCAGCCCGTCAATTATGAATTTTTATGAAACTATCGGCATTACACGTGATGTGGCTTCCCGTGCCGAACCGGAACACTATACACTACGAGGTCTGTTTTCTGTGAAATATTATTTTAATAAAGTCAAGCAGAAATCAGAAGATACTGATGAAGAAGAACAGGAATTTGAAATGCCGGGATTTTCTTATCATAAAACTGAAAACGGATTTGAAATTTATCAGAATGATTATTTTCTGCCGATGGGATTTACTTATGATACATTTGTCACAGAAGAAAATCTCGAAGAAAAACAGGACTCTGTCCGGGAAAAAATGCTGATTCATGCACTGATTCTCAATGAAGAACAGAAAAACAAATATCAGAATATTTTAACCGAAATTCAGAATCCTTCTGATGTCATGCTGACAAAGCAGTCCTACCTGACTGCCTGTGATGCACACAGACAGGAAACATGTCATGATTTTGAATATGATTCCAGTGGGTTTTCAGCGGAAATTTCCCTGAAACAGCCGAAACTGCTGTTTTTCAGTGTGCCGTATGATAACGGCTGGACAGCCGAAATCAACGGCAAACCCGTTGAAATTGAAAATGTCAGCGGCGGATTTATGGCAGTCCGCTGTGAGGCCGGAAACAGTCAGATTGTATTTTCCTATCATCTGCCGGGGCTGAAAGTAGGTGTCTGCATTTCACTTGCCGGACTGCTTCTGCTGATGCTGTACCTGCTGGCAGGTAAAAAATGTATTTCTGCCTTTCCTTATTCCGGAAGTTATGATTATCTTTCCGGAGTCCGTGCATCTGATGCCTATCTTGCCTATCTGCAACACTCTCTCAAACATGCTGAAAGGAGCAATGATTCTCATGAAAACCGACCATCTGAATGAAACCAGACTGGAGGGCGAACAAATCTTTAACGGAAAAATCCTGCATATCGAACGTGATAAAGTACAGCTTGAAGACGGTTCACAGGCATTTCGTGAAGTTGTTCGTCATCCGGGCGGTGTATGTATACTCGCCCTGACAGAAAAAGAAGAAATTCTCTTTGTCCGTCAGTTCCGCTATCCGCACAGTACTGTGACACTGGAAATTCCTGCCGGAAAACTTGAATACGGCGAAAATCCGGAAGAATGCGGCAAACGTGAACTGCTGGAAGAATGCGGCTGTACTGCTGATGAATTTACCTATCTGGGAAAACTTTTCCCGACACCGGCATATTGCAGTGAAGTCATCCGTATTTATCTTGCAAAAGGTCTGCATTATGGCAAACAGAGCCTTGACAATGATGAATTCCTTGATGTGGAGAAAATTCCGTTTGAAAAAGCGGTCTCTCTGGTGCTTTCCGATGCAGTGCCGGATTCCAAGACACAGATTGCTGTGCTGAAATATGCGGCAATGAAAGCACGGAATCAGGCATAAAAAAGCAGGAACGCTTTTCACGTTCCTGCATAAAATAAAAAGCAATGTGTTATACTTGTGCGGCTTTTTCAGCCTGCTGTTCTTCTGCTTCTGTCAGTGCCAGATAATTCTGATAAGCATCAAGGATTTTATCCTCAATCATTTTTCTTGCGTCCGGCTGAATAGGATGTACAATGTCCCGGAAGACACCGTTTTCGTCACGTCTGCTGGGCATGGCAATGAAAAGTCTGGTATCGCCCTGCACAACCTTGATGTCATGGACAGCGAGCATGTTATCCAGTGTGATTGATACAACAGCACGCAGTCTGCCTTCGGTGATGAGTTTTCTGATTTTGATGTCTGTGATTTCCATAATATTTATAACCTCCTTGAATCATGGAACGCTGCTCTCTGAAAAGTGATATTTGTTTTGCATAGAATTTTTCAATCCGGATATACTATCAGGAAAGAATTGACAATTGTAACCAAAAAGCAGCCTATCAATAGTATATACGCAATATGTGAACTAAATAAGAAGAAATTAGGTGTATTTTATGAACAAATCAATTTTAGACGAAAAAAAGCATATTCATTTTATCGGTATTGGCGGAAGCGGCATGTATCCGCTGGCACAGATACTGCATTCCAAGGGATTTTATCTCACAGGTTCGGACAATAATGAAACAGATACGCTTCAGGCAGTCCGGAATATGGGGATTCCTGTCATGTTCGGTCAAAGAGCCGAAAATATCGAAGGTGCTGACCTGATTGTGCATACTGCCGCAATTATGGCAGATAATCCGGAGCTGATTGCAGCAAAGGCATCTGGTGTGCCGGTTCTGGAGCGCAGTGAACTGTTAGGTATTGTCAGCAGCTGGTATAAAAATGCAGTCTGTGTTTCCGGCACACATGGTAAGACAACGACAACTTCCATGCTGGCACAGATTCTGCATGATGCCGGAATCGACCTGTCCGCATTTATCGGCGGCAAACTGCCCTGTATCGGCGGCAGCGGCTGTGCTGGTGCAAGTGATATTTTCGTCTGCGAATCCTGCGAATTTGTTGATACATTTCTGAAACTTTATCCCGATACGGCGGTGATTTTAAATATTGATGCTGACCATCTGGATTATTTCAAAACTGTGGATAATATTATCAAATCTTTTCATAAGTTCTGTGAGCTGACTTCTAAGACGATTATTTATAACGGTGATGATGCAAATACTTGTAAGGCAGTAGATGGTATTACCGGAAAAGAAATGATTTCATTCGGCTATGGAGAAAAGAATGATTATCGTGCTGTGAATCCGGAGCATCTCGGCGGAAAAATGGCATATACAGTTCTGAAAAATGGAAAAGAACTTGGAAAAATCCAGATTCATGTACCAGGGGAGCATAATATTCTGAATTCTCTTGCAGCCGTTGCCGCATGTGACCATATCGGCTTGCCGTTTGAACAGATTCAGAACGGCTTGACAGCATTCAGCGGTGCAGGCAGAAGATTTGAAATCAAAGGCGAAGCAGGGGGGGTTACCGTTGCGGACGACTATGCACATCATCCCACAGAACTGACAGCAACGCTCAAAGCCGCAAAGGAAATGCCGTATAAGCGTGTCTGGGCAGTATTCCAGCCGTTTACATTCTCCAGAACTGTCCAGCATCTGGAAGAATTCGCCGAAGCCCTGAGTATTGCGGATATTGCTGTTCTGACAGATATTATGGGTTCACGGGAAAAGAATACCTGGAATATCTATACCCGGAATCTGGCTGAAATCATGGATAAGAATAAGACAGTCTGGTTTCCGCAGGATGAATCTGCTGAATATACAGATGAACGCAAATATCAGAATTTTGAAGATGTCTGCAATTATGTTGTCAGCCATGTGCAGCCGGGTGATTTGGTTCTGACAATGGGATGTGGTGACATTAACAAAGTAGCAAAGATGATTCTGGAAAAATTAAAGGAGAATCTTGTATGAGACAACATAAAGCAGAAGCCATTCTGAATTTTATTCAGAAATATATTCAGGAAAACGGAATTGCACCGTCTGTCCGTGAAATTGCAGAAGGTACGGGATTTAAGTCTACCTCGACAATTCACCGCTATCTGCACGGAATGCAGGAAGAGGGTATTTTAAAAATAGATTCTACCAAAAAACGGGCGATTTTTATTTCCGATACCAGTCCGGCAGGGATTCCGGTGATTGCGCAGGTAAAACCAGAAACCGCTCTGCTGGATAAAGAAAATATTCAGTCTTATATTTCTCTGCTTCCGGAATCGCAAAGTAAAGTTTTTGCATTCTATCTCACCCGGAATTATGTAAAAACCGGATTCTGGCAGGGCGATTTGCTGATTGCAGAATATTCTGAAATTCCACAGGAAAACAGAATTACAGTATTTTTAAATAAAAAAGGTTTTCTGGAAATTACTGCCGGGAAAGTGCCTTCCGGCAGTACAGCCGTGGGAAGCGTGATTTCCATGATACGGCATTTCTGAACGAACAGGAGATGAATTTTTATGATGAATAAAGTCAAAGTCGTAATCTGCGGAAAAGATTACGTCATGCAGACTGCCGAAGCTCCGAATTATGTTTACGGACTGGCAAGAACACTCGAAACTAAAATTACAGATTCTATGGACAGACTCGGCGTATCACAGTATAATGCTGCAATTATGGCAGCCCTGTCTGCACTGGATGACCTGAACAAGGCCAGTCAGCGTCTTTCTGAAATTTCTGAGCAGACAAAGACATATGTTGATGAGGCAGGTCGTGCTCGTATGGAACGGGATGCCGCACTCAAAGAAATGGAAGTCATGCGCTCGAAGATAGAACAGCTTGAAAATTCTATCCGGCTCAAAAAGCTTGCAGAAAGCATTCACAATGACAAATCCTGAAATTTTAGCTCCTGCCGGGAGTATGGAAACACTGATTGCTGCACTCCGGTGCGGTGCAGATGCTGTCTATGTCGGTGCAAAAGCATATTCTGCACGAAGCAGCGCAGTCAATTTTGATTTGCCGGAACTCAGACAGGCGGCAGAACTCTGTCATTTATATCATGCAAAATTACATCTTGCCGTAAATACGCTGCTGACAGACAGCGAACTTCCGGCATTTCGGGAATTCATACAAAAAGCCGCAGAATGCGGTATAGATGCCTGTATTGTACAGGATTTAGGCATTCTGCAACTTATCCGGACAATACTTCCGGAAATGCCGCTTCACGCTTCCACACAGATGAGCATTCATACACCAGAAGGTGCATTGCAGGCGAAAAAGCTCGGCTGCTGCCGTATTGTGGCAGCTCGTGAAATGTCCTGTCAGGATTTGAAAGCATTATGTGTGCTTCCTGTCGAAACAGAAGTGTTTGTGCATGGTGCGCTGTGCATGTCTGTATCAGGACAGTGCAGTTTTTCGGCAGTAGTCGGCGGCAGAAGTGCTAACCGGGGACAATGTGCGCAGGCTTGCCGTCTGCCGTGGAAAACACCGTCCGGAGAAAATCCGGCAGCACTCTCTCTGAAAGATTTAAGTCTTGTCAGCCATGTGCAGGAATTGAAAAATATGGGTGTCGATTCGTTCAAGATTGAAGGCAGAATGAAACGTCCGGAATATGTTGCCGCAGCGGTAACAGCTTTGCAGATGGCTCTCAATGGTGAACAGCCGGATATGGAGACATTACAGGCGGCATTTTCCCGAAACGGATTTACAGATGGCTATTTCACAGGAAAAAGAAAGAATATGTTCGGATTCCGCCGGAAAGAGGACGTACTCGCCGGACAGAAAGTCTTTAAAGAGATTCAGACAAGTTATCAGAAAGAAAGAACTGTTTCAGAAGCAGATTTTTTGATGAAACTGAATGCTGGAAAAGCCGCTCTGCTGACTGTGGCTGATACAGACGGTAATCAGGTGACAGTTTCCGGGGAAATTCCAGAAACTGCTCTGAAAGCTCCCCTGACAGCTGAAACACTCCGGAAAAGTATGCAGAAACTGGGAGATACTGTATATTCCTGCCGGAATGTAGCGTTACAGAATCCGGACGGTCTGATTCTGTCAGCATCGCAGTGCAATGCTTTAAGGCGAAATGCGGTAGCACAACTGAATCAGGCACGAATCCGCAAGAATACACCGGTTTATGAAATTTGTCAGGAGAAAATTCCGGCATTGCCGGAGAAGAAAACTTTCGGAAATCAGAAAAGACTGCATGTCCGGCATTTAGCACAGAAACTTTCCGGAGAAATTGTCTGCCTGCCTGTGAATCTTGCCTTACAGTGCAAACCGGAATTGTCGGATTATATCGAATCGCCCCGGATTATCCCGAATGAGAAAAATTATATGCAGACTCTGGAAAAATTATATCAGAACGGCTGGCAGCATTTAGTATGTCATAATCTGGCAGATGTCAGAATCGGCAGAAAAATTGGTTTTACGCTTCATGGCGGATTTGGTCTGAACTGTACCAATGCTGTCACAGCGGCATCTCTGCTGGAACAGGGATTGTCAGATGTTATGCTTTCTTATGAGTTATCTGCAAAAAGTCTGAATGCGCTTGCCGGAAAAGTATCTTCCGGAGTGTTTCTTTATGGCAGACTGCCGATGATGCTGTTCCGGGTATGTCCGATAAAGTCACAGGATGGCTGTCATCATCATGATTGTTTCCTGACTGACCGTACAGGCAGAAAATTTCCGCTGTTATGCAGAAAGGAACAGGATTATATCGAAATGCTGAATTCTGAAATTCTCTGGCTTTCCGGAAAACAGCAGCATTTTTCAGCAGCAGATTATCATGATTTTTATTTTACAGACGAAACTCCGGAACAGATAGCCGAAATTCTGCATGATTATGAAACGCATTCTGGAAAATTTCCAGAATCGTATACAAACGGACTGTATTTGAAAGGAGGTCTTCGCTAATGCAGCTGTATTTCAAAAAACTGAAAGAACATGCCATTCTGCCGACACGGGCGACCGCACAGAGTGCCGGTGCAGATTTATATGCCTGTCTGGATGTATCTGTAGTCATTCATCCCGGTGAAACTGTTATGATTCCGCTTGGAATTGCCTGTCAGCCATCTGACTCCGGAACAGTGATTTTCATTTTTCCACGTTCAGGACTGGCTTCCAAAAATGGCATTACGCTTGCAAATGCCGTCGGCGTAGTAGACAGTGACTATCGGGGAGAATGGAAAGTGCCGCTGCATAACATCAGTCAGCAGGATTTCATCATAGAACACGGTATGAGAATTGCACAGGCTGTGCTGATGCCTGTGCCGTTTCCTGAAATTTTGGAAACAGAAACACTTGATGAAACGGAACGTGGCATATCTGGTTTCGGTTCGAGTGGTATGAAATAAACAAGTAAGTTTACTAATAAAAGGAGAATCTGCAATGAAACAAGGACTTCTGATGTTTGCTGTCCTGCTTGCTGCGGTAGTGGTAGGCAGTTTGATTGGCGATTTTGCAAAAGGCGTTTCCAGTATCAAGTGGCTGGGAGAAGTTTTTGAGGTCGGAATTCAGGCATTCACGTTGAATCTGAAAATTTTTCAAATTACGCTGGGATTTCAGATTCATGTCTGTGCATCGGAAATTCTGATGATTATTGTCGGACTGATATGTTATCCCAAATTGAAAGGCGCACTGGGACTGTGAGAAAATCTTCTCCGGATACATAAAAAAATCCGGAAAAAGCTTGTTTTCTGCTGAAAGTCATGTTATAATAAATAGAGAGATAGATTTTTTGGAACAAAAGGAGAAGAAAGCATGTTTACAAAAGATATTGGCATTGATTTGGGAACGGCAAACACACTGGTATATATGCGTGGAAAAGGAATCGTTCTCCGTGAACCGTCTGTCGTTGCAGTCAATACCAGAACTGAAAAAGCACGTTATGTCGGAAAAGATGCAAAACAAGTTATCGGAAGAACACCAGGTTCGATTGTAGCAGTCAGACCGCTCCGGGAGGGTGTCATTGCAGATTTTGACCTGACTGTAACGATGTTACAGGAATTTATCCGGAAAGCCCTGAAAGGCTATGTGTTTGCAAAAGCCAGAGTGACTATCTGTATTCCGTCAGGTGTCACCCCTGTCGAAAGAAATGCTGTCCGTGAGGTGACAGAAAGTGCAGGTGTCCGGCAGGTGTTTATTATTGAAGAACCGATGGCGGCGGCAATTGGTGCAGGTCTGCCGACAACTGAACCAACCGGGAGTATGATTGTAGATATTGGCGGCGGTACTAGCGAAGTCGCTGTCATTTCCATGGGAGGAATTGTCGCTTCCCGGTCTGTTAAATGCGCCGGAGATGCATTTGATGCTGCAATTATGAACTATGTCAAGAAAAAATATAATCTGTTAATCGGTGAACGGACTGCTGAAAATGTCAAGCTGACTATCGGTTCGGCATTTCCGAGCGAAAATGAAGATTCTATGGAAATCAAAGGCAGAAATCTGCTCAACGGACTGCCAGAAAATGTGATGGTATCTTCTGCCGAAATCCGTGATGCTATGGTAGAACCGCTTTCCCGTGTGCTGGATGCAGTCAAGAACACACTCGAAGAAACACCACCGGAACTGTCAGCAGATATTATCGAACAGGGCATTACGCTGGCTGGCGGCGGCGCATTGCTGCGTGGTCTGGACAAGCTTATCAGCCGTGAAACAGGAATTCCGGTGTATATTGCCGAATATCCGCTTGACTGTGTCGCCGAAGGTGCAGGAAAAGTCATGGAAAATATGGACAAGTATCAGGATACCCTTGTCGAGTATCTGAAATATTATGAGAAATAACAGAAAAGGAGAATTGTAATGCTGAATTTTCTGAAAAGCAGAAAATGCAAAATTGTTCTCTGGGTACTTGCTTTATTCATTGGTTTGATGCTGTATGCCGTATTTGTCGGTGGGTATACTATCAGCGGCATAGGCATTTTCAAGACAATTGCTGCACCGTTTCAGAGAATCTCCAGTGCAATTTCCCAGCGTGTGGAATATGGTCTGGATTTATACCGCAATGCCGAAGATTATTATGAAGAAAACCGTGCATTGCGTGAAGAAATCAATGCTTTGCATACAGAACTTGCGGACTATGAAGCAACAAAAGAAGAACTGGAACGCTTGCAGGCATTTATCGGCATCAAGGAAAAGCATGAAGATTATTCTATGACTTCTCCGTTTGATGTGACAGGCTATCTGACCAATGACCCTTTCTGCGGCTTTACGATTGACGGCGGCTCAGATGATGGTATCAGTTTGTATGACCCTGTTGTCAGTGATATGGGACTTGTCGGTGTTATTACAGAACTGGGAACACATACTGCAACAGTGACGACAATTCTTTCGCCGGAACTTTCCGTATCAGCAGGAACAAGAGCCTCCGGAGAACGGGGAATTCTGACAGGAAGTGTTTCTATGGCACTTGATGGCAGATGCAAGCTCCAGTATCTGAATAAAAATACCAATCTGAAAAAAGACAGGATTATCCTGACAACCGGAGAAAACGGCTTGTTCCCGGCAGGTTATGTGATTGGCTATGTAAAAGAAGTGGCGATGGATGATACCGGGCTGACAGCGTATGCAGCAGTTGAACCGGCATCAGACCTGAAAAATTTAAGTCTGGTCGTGGTGATTACCGATTTCAGCGGAAAGGCAGAGAACAGCAATGTACAAGAGTAAAATTTATAAACCGAATCACTTGTTATTGCAAGTTTTGCAATGGGGGCTGTTTGCCGTGCTGATTTTGCTGTGTTATCTGGCAGAGACTTCCGGAAGCTATGTCAAGCCGCTGCTGCTGATACCAGTTTCGCTGTGTATTGCTTCGCATACAGGCGAATTGCAGGCAATGACAGCAGGAGCAGCCTGCGGACTGCTTCTGGATTTGTCGTGCGGTAAGCTGCCGGGATGCAATGCCATGATTCTGGTAATATGCTGTGTGATAGTCTCGCTGTTATATCGCTATGTGCTGCGGCAGAAACTGCTGAATATGCTGTTTCTGACAGCCGTCTGCACGTTTGTGCAGGGGGGACTGGATTATGTGCTGTATTATGCTGTCTGGGGACATGAAGATGTATTTCTGGTATGGCAGAAACTGATACTGCCAAGTTGTCTGATGACAGTCATCTCTTCCGTGATTTTTTATTTTCTGATTAAAAAAATTGCAGAATCCTGCGGCAGCCGGCGTATCAATCATCTGGAAAAGACCATTGTCGCTGACTGGCAGGAATAAGCTGATTTTTAGAAATGCAAGGTGTTGGAATTTATGATAAAAACCGTTTCGGATTATGTCAAATTGGGGCTGTCTATGGCGATAGTACTGGCAAGTACCTGTTTCTGTGCGCTCAGACTTATGAAAATTCAGGTTGTTGCACCACAGGAATATCAGCGTGAAACTTCCGCACAAAGCAGCTATACACAGAATATTGCCCCCACAAGAGGAGAAATTATAGATGCAGAAGGTACAGTGCTTGTCGGAAATCATGTGACTTATGCAGTGATGATTGATAAGGCATTGTTCCCCGCAGATGACCAGAAAGCCAACCAGATTCTGCTGGAACTGGTGCAGATTCTTTCCGAAGCAAAGATGCAGTGGGCGGATACGCTGCCGATTTCCATGAATGCGCCTTACCGTTTCCGGATGGATGTCAGCGAAAATGAACTGGATTATATGAAAAATATCATCGGTGTCAATCATTATGCTACAGCGGATAACTGTGTGCAGATTCTCTGTGAAAAATATCAGGTTGATGAAAATTATACCCCACGCCAAAAACGCATGATTGCCGGGCTGCGGTATGCAATGGCACAGGCAGATTTTTCAGTATCAAATCAGTTTCAGGTTGCTGAAGAACTGCCCATGAGTCTGGTAACAGAACTTTCACAGCTTTCTTTGCAGTTACAGGGAATTGTCATTCAGCAGATACCAGAACGCCGGATAGAAGTCGGCAATGTGCTTCCGCACGAAATCGGCACGACAGGACCAATTTATGCTGAAAATGCAGAGGAATACCTTGCTAAGGGATATTCACTGGATGCGATTGTCGGAGTCAGCGGTATCGAAAAGGCAATGGAATCAGAATTACAAGGCAAATCCGGTACAAGAACTATCACGTTTGAAGCCGGAGAAATTATTTCTGACCAGATTACAACACCTGTTACTGCCGGAAATACCATTCAGCTTACTATCAACAGCAAGTTTCAGAAAGGCCTACAGAAAATTCTGGAAGATTTTCTGGAAGATTCCGAAAGCTATACTGACGAGGAAGGCAACGAAATCAACAGTGGTGCGCTTGTTGTTCTGGATGCGAAAACAGGTGCGGTACTAGGCGAAGCTACTGCACCAACGTATAATTTAAAAAAATATTCCGAAGATTATGAAGAATTGCTGAATGCGCCGGAAAATCCGCTTTATAACCGGGCAACGCTTGGTTTATACCGTCCCGGCTCAACGTTCAAGACAATTACTGCCACTGCCGGACTGAATGAGGGTATTGTCACGGGAGATACGACTTTTTACTGTGCAAGAACATATGAATATTATGACATGACTTACAGTTGTACCGGACGGCATAGTAATATTGCCGTTGCCCGTGCGCTGATGGTTTCCTGTAACTCCTATTTCTATGAACTTTCCCGTTTGCTGAATATCGACAAAATTTCAGAATATGCGGCTTTATACGGCATCGGGCAGAATACCGGTATTGAAACCAGAGATTCTGCCGGATATATGGCAACGCCTGAAAAATATCAGGAACTTGGACTGGAATGGACAGCAGGTCAGGTCTTGCAGGCAGGCATCGGCAACGGCGAAACATTGGTTACTCCTCTCCAGCTTGCCTGCGTGGCAAATACCATCGCCAATGAAGGGGTTCGCTATGAACCGTATCTGGTAGACAGCATCTGGGATTACAGTCAGAAAAAATGCCTGAAAAAAACAAAAACCACTGTTGCTGCCAGAATTTCCCTGCACGAGGATGATGTTTATCAGAATATCGAAAAAGGTATGATTATGGCATCTACTAACAGTTTCCCGACAAAGTATTCACTCCAGAATCTCGGCTATGATGTCGCCATCAAAACTGGTACACCCCAGTCAGACAGCCACTATCAGGATTCTGTCTTTATCGGCTATGCGCCGGCAGATAATCCGGCAGTCGCTTTCGCCGGTGTGGTAGAGGGCGGCGAAAATTCAAAATATATGATTCGTTCGATTATGGAACTGTATGAGAACATTTATGGCATAGAGGGTATTGAAGAAACAGACGAAACAGAAACGGAAGAAACTAAAAAAATTCGTGAAGATTCATAATTTTTATACGTTGAATTTTAATAACTTTCACAAAATTTCTGAAAACACTGTAAATAAATTTGACAAATCTGATATTTGTGATATAATTAATAGTAGGTATGTTGTATAAACAGGAACGCTCTTGGAATCTGCGTTCGGAAAGGAGCTGGATACATGACCAATGAACCGAAACTAATTGCCATTACGTCAGGAAAAGGCGGTACAGGAAAATCTTCTATCAGTTATGGTATCGGCTATACACTTGCAAAACAGGGAAACCGTACTTTGATTATTGAACTGGACTTTGGTCTGCGCTGTCTGGATATTATGTTCGGCATGGAAGGAACGGTCAAGTATGATTTAGGCAATGTCCTGAAAAATAATATGCAGGTACTGGATGCTGTCTCCCGTGTGCCTGGTGTCAGCAATCTGGAAATTCTCTGCGCCCCAAAAGACCCGTTTATGACTGTGACAGCAGAACAGGTTGTGAATATTTGCCGGGGTGTCCGGAAATACTATGATTTTATTATTATTGATACTGGTGCAGGTATCAGTTCACATGTTTTTGATATTGTCGAACAGGCGAATTTGATTCTTGTCGTTACAACCCCTGACCCTATCTGCATTCGGGATGCAACTATGATGTCTGATGAATTCTATCAGAGAGGAAATAAGCGTCAGCGTCTGATTATCAACAAAGTCAGCGAAGAAGTCATCAAAAGCAAGATGATTCATAATCTTGATGAAATTATTGATGCTGTAGGCATTCAGCTTCTTGGTGTGATTCCAGATGATAATATGCTGAAAGAAGCAACCGGAAAAGGAATGAAGCTTCCTGTGGAAGCACCTAGCCTGGAGGCATTTGATGCCATCTCCAAGCGACTGACAGGGCAGCCTGTGCCGCTTGTAATCAAATAAGATAACCGCTCACTGCGGTGGAAAGGAATGAGAACTATGACAATTGCCTTGATTGCTCATGATGCCAAGAAAGAACTGATGGTGCAGTTCTGCATTGCATACTGTGGGATTCTGTCCCGATATCATCTTTGTGCAACCGGGACAACCGGAAAAGTAGTAGGGGAGGCAACCGGACTTCCGATTCAGAAATATTTCAGTGGTTCACAGGGAGGCGGCGAACAGATTGGCGCAAAAATCGCCTGCAGTGAAGTGGATGTGTTGCTGTTCTTCCGTGACCCGAACCTCAAAACCCCTGACCCGAATGATATGACGCTGCTCCGCCTGTGTGATGTGCATAATGTACCGCTGGCAACGAATATCGCAACAGCAGAGGCTTTAATCATGGCATTGGAGAGAGGAGATTTGGATTGGCGTGAAATCGGCAATCCGTCTCTTTAGAAAGCGTGAAAGCATGAGAATCAGGTCTGCTGAAACTACCTGACAGCAGACCTGTTCATATTTATTAGCAAGAAAAAATAATGGAGGAAAAAGATTTATGAGTATATTGAAACGTCCTAACGGCACAGAAGATATTTTGCCTTCTGCCAGCAGGGAATGGCAGAAACTGGAAGAATTTCTGCGAAATACTGCCGGTGCGTTTGGTTTTCAGGAAATCAGAATTCCAACGTTTGAACAGACAGAGCTGTTTAGCCGTGGTGTAGGAGAAACAACAGATGTCGTACAAAAAGAAATGTATACTGTTACTGCAAAGGAATCTTCTTTTACACTCCGTCCGGAGGGAACAGCAGGTACTATCAGGGCGATGCTCCAGAATGGTCTGCTGAATGAGGCACTTCCGCAGAGAGTATATTATATTTTGTCCTGCTTCCGGCATGAACGTCCGCAGGCTGGCAGACTGAGAGAATTTCATCAGTTTGGTGTGGAAATGGCTGGTTCTGCATTGCCGTCCGCCGATGCCGAAGTTATCAGTCTGGCAAAGCAGATTCTGGAACAGATTGGTCTGAAAAATATCGAACTGCATATTAATTCTATCGGCTGTCCGAACTGCCGGAAGAATTATCACAAGGCTCTGAAAGATTATTTTTCCGGTTCTCGTGAATGTCTCTGTGGTACTTGTCAGGAAAGACTCGAAAAAAATCCGATGCGGCTGCTTGACTGTAAAGTGGAATCCTGTAAGGAAATCGCAAAGGATGCACCTCTGATTCTGGACTATCTGTGCGAGGAATGCAAGACACACTTCGAGAAATTAAAATCTAATCTGGATGCACTGGGAATTGCTTATACAGTAGACCCCAGAATCGTCCGTGGACTGGATTACTATACCAAAACTGTATTTGAATTCGTAACTACCGAAATCGGCGCACAGGGTACTGTATGCGGCGGCGGAAGATATGACGGCTTAATCGAACAGTTAGGCGGTCAGCCGACTCCTGCACTTGGTTTCGGTATGGGTCTGGAACGTCTGCTTCTGGTGCTGAAAAGTCAGGGAATTTCACTTTCTGAAATAAAACCCTGTGATATTTATTTTGTCCCCATGGGTGAAGCAGCGGAATTGAAAGCGATGCAGCTGACAGCACAGCTCCGGAAAGACGGTATTTCAGCACAGACAGATGTCATGGGCAGAAGCCTTCGTGCGCAGATGAAATATGCAGATAAAATCAATGCAAGATTTACAGCCGTTATTGGTGACAACGAACTTGCACAAGGCGAAGCTGTTCTGAAAAATATGAAGTCCGGTGAAAAAATCGCAATCAAATTAGATGATACGTTCGCCGAAGTCTTTTCCGGTATTGAAATCGCTGACAGATTAGCCAGCGAAAATCTATAAATAAATCAGGAGTGTTTTTATAATGGCTGAATCTATGGGAAATTTGCGCCGTACGCACGGCTGCGGAGAAGTCACAGAACCCGGAATGCATGTTGTCGTTGGCGGTTTTGTGCAGTATATCAGAAATAAAAATAAAGTTATCTTTATTGTATTAAGAGACAGAAGCGGAGAAGTCCAGCTTGTTTTCAATGATGAGACTGACAGGGCGATTTTCGAGAAAGCCGCCTCTTGTAAAAATGAATATGTACTTCTTGTGAAAGGTGTTTCCGTTACCCGTCAGGACATCAATCCGGATATGAAAACCGGCAATATTGAAATCATTGCCGAGGAAATCCGGATTCTTGCCAAGGCTGAACCTGTACCGTTTGTCATTATGGATGATACCAACGCCAGCGAAGAACAGCGGCTGAAATATCGTTACTTAGACCTGAGAAGACCTTCTCTCCAGAAAAATCTTATTATGCGCCATAAAATCGCAAAGTGCGCACGGGAATATTTCTATGCTAATGATTTTATCGAAATTGAAACCCCGATGATGATGAAATCTACTCCGGAAGGTGCAAGGGATTACCTGATTCCTTCCAGAGTGCATCCCGGTGAATTCTATGCACTTCCACAGTCACCGCAGATTTATAAACAGTTGCTGATGGTTGCCGGAATGGAAAGATATATTCAGATTGCAAGGTGTTTCCGTGATGAGGATTTAAGAGCCGACCGCCAGCCGGAATTTACACAAATTGACCTCGAAATGTCTTTCATGGACGTGGAAGATATTCTGAAATTAACAGAAGGCTTTGTCGAAAAGTTAATCAGAGATGTACTTGGTCAGGAAATTTCTCTGCCGCTGCCGAGATTATCCTATGCAGATGCCATGAACCGCTATGGTTCAGATAAGCCGGATACCCGTTTCGATATGGAATTACAGGATATTTCCGAATTGGTGAAAGATTCTGATTTCGGCGTATTTTCCAGCGCAGTCCAGAACGGGGGAAGCGTGCGCTGTATTGTGGCGAAAAATGCTACAAAAATCCTTTCCAGAAAAGAAATTGATAAATTAACAGAATTTGTCAAGGGCATCGGTGCGAAAGGTCTTGCCTTTATCCGCTGGGCTGATGAAAAGCCCACCTGTGCGTTCGCAAAATTCTTTACAGAAGAACAGATGCAAGAAATTCTGAATACAATTGGCTGTGAACAGGGTGACGTTGCCTTATTTGTTGCAGATAAGAATCGAATTGTTCTGCCGACACTGGGCGCACTCCGTCTGGAAGTGGCTAAGAAACTGGATATCATTCCGGAAGACAAGCTGAATTTCCTGTGGATTACAGAGTTCCCGTTCTTCGAGTGGGATGAAGATTCTCAGACATGGCTTGCAATGCATCATCCGTTCACAATGCCAGAAGAATCCTGTATGCAGTATCTGGAATCTGACCCCGGAAAGGTCACTGCTAAGGCTTATGACTTGGTTCTGAACGGTATTGAATTAAGTTCCGGTTCTATGAGAATTACAGACTATGAGTTACAGGAAAAAATGTTCCGTGCGCTGGGGCTGACAGATGAGGAAATCGAAGCAAAATTCGGCTTCTTGGTAGAGGCTTATCATTACGGCGCACCGCCTCACGGAGGACTCGGCATCGGTCTGGACAGACTTTCCATGTTGTTATGCAAGGCAGAAAGCCTGCGTGATGTGGTCGCCTTCCCGAAGGTGAAAGACGCTTCTGAACTGATGAGCCAGTGTCCGTCTCCGATTGAGAAAGAAAATCTTGATGTACTGGGCATTATGGTCAAACCGAAAGCAGACTGATGTTTCATGCTGAATCAGACAGAAGAAAATTTTATTCGTCGGTTTATTGTCAAAGAAAAGCGCGACAGAATGCTTTATGAGCTGAACGGAAAGAAACGCCGGAATTGTATTGGGCGTTTCAGTCATGGAACAGCTGAATTGTTAAAGCATCAGAAAATCATCAGAAGCGGAAAGCTGTCTTCTGACGAAATCATCGCAGCAGCAGAACAGTATCAGATATCCGGATTGTGGCATCTTATAGCTTATCATTCTGAATTTGACGGAATGTCCTGTACTTTGCCGGAAGCCTTAAAACTGACGCTGGGAAACGGTATGCCTGTTATCATGATTTCTGACAGAATGGCTGTCATTGAAACAGAACAGTCTGCCGGAACGCCGACAAGATATATATTATTTGATTCTGAAAAAATAAACAGCACCGCCATCCGGTAAGAATACCGGACGGCGGTGCTTTCTGTGGGTTTCTATTGAGAGATGGTTAATCGTCAATGCTGATATATTTCTTTTCCGGAGCAGAAGGCTCTGTTTTCGGAATGTCCAGTTTCAGAACACCATCAGCAAATTTTGCTTTAATATCAGCTTCGGTGATATTTTTGCCGACAAAGAAGCTTCTGCTGTAGCTGCCGGAGAAACGTTCACGGCGGATATACTTGCCGTTTTCGTCCTGCTGGTCGTTGTTTTCTTCGGTAGTTGCGCTGATAGTCAGGTAGCCGTCATTGAGTTCGGCTTTGACGTTTTCTTTCTTGACACCGGGGAGGTCAACAGCCAGTTCATAGCCGGTATCTGTTTCCTTGACATCCGTCTTCATCACCTGAACAGGCGGGTGAGGGGGCATTCTGTGCTGCTGTCTGTCAAACGGGTCGCAGAAGAAATCATCAAACGGGTCAAAATTGTTTCTGCCAAAAACTTCAGGGAATAACATAAGTCAAAACTCCTTCCGATAGTAAAAATATATTTTTCTGGAACACCGGGATTTTATACTTTTGAGGGCATGAACCTCTTTCTGAATCATATCTTTCTCTGTACCCTCTTTGGTACTTTTCCCTTGTTCTGATTATATTATACAACAAAAAATTAGCACTGTCAATAGGAGAGTGCTAATTTTCATCTGCTTTTCATAATTTTTCACACGAATTTCATAATCCGCCGGAATCTTTCACAATTATTAATATTATTCACGGTTTTTAAGAACTTCTGCTGGGGTGATTTTGTTGATTTTGCCGACAAGCATAAAATTAATGATAAAATATCCGCTCATGATGACGGCGTAAATGCCAAGATACAGATACCATGGAAATTTAATATTCATCCCACAGGCAACATTTGCAATAAATGATGGATAGAGAGCATCCATAATGATTTTGCTGACGGGAATGCATAGCAAAGAGCCGAGCGCAATAATCAGGGTATTGCCGTTCAGATAGAGTTTCCGGATTTCGTTTGCACGGTATCCGAAAATCTTCATCAGAGAGATACCGGAAGCGGAACGGTCAATCATTACGCCCATCATAAGATACATCACAACACAGAAAATCAGGAGAGAAACAGTAATCAGTGTAATAACCATTGGAAGCATCATATCAACAAAAACACCGGCACTTTTTTCGACATCGGCTTTTGTGGTGACAGCGTAAAGTCTGCCTTCATCAATAGAAAGAGCGTTATCAGAATAAACAACGTTGAAATAATCTTCTTCCTGACCAAACAATTCTCGCATACTTTCGATATTCATGAACACGGCAAAGCCGACAGAATACTGTGCAATGGAATCGACAGTGAAAGTATAGCTCATATCGCCTGTAGAATTGTCCAGGGTGAAAGTATCTCCGGGATTGAGCTTGAAACGCTCATGCAGAGAATTATTGATGACAACTTTGTTTTTGCTTTTCGGGGGATTCGCTGAAAAATAGCGGCTGCCGGAGTTCAGTCCGATAATGGAAACATCCAGTGTATAGTCATAACAGGGAATCGTGAGCGTTTCTATATAAGCAGATTCACCGTTTCCGGGAACAGTATCTTCCGGATATTTGTAGAGATACATATATTCATAGTGGGTATCAGCAAGGTTATCTGTTTTGACTGCCTGGCACATGACAGCACAATCAAGGCTGATATTTGCTAACAGCATACAAACCATCAGTCCGGCGATAACAGCGACAGCGGAACGGTATTCCCGGAGCATCTGCCGAATCTGAAATACCCGGATAAAGTTTTTGGATTTCAGGCTGACTTGCTTGTAACTGGAAGCTTTTTGTTCGTTCTTGATAAGCGATAAGGCAGTCTGTGAGAGTTTCTGATTAATGACAATCGTATTGACAATGGCGGAAATCACTGGCGGAAGAATCAGACTGTAAACAAACAGATATGCCGGATAAATGACAGGAAATTTCGGAACAGAATAATAATCATAAGTACTGGAAGCAAGTACATCAATTCCGGCAGGACTGAACCCGACAATCATGCCGATAAGACCGCCAATAAATGCAATAATTACCGGAAGTGTGATATAATGCAGCAGTAAATCTTTTTTCTTTACTCCTAAAGAGTAGAGCGCACCAATAACAGAAGCTTCTTTTTCAATCTGATGAATGACGAAAACGGAAATGACATAAGTGAAAAGAATCAGAATCACAAGTCCGGCAATCAGTCCGACATTTTTATTCATGACAACATCACCGGCAGCGGCAGCAATACGGACATTATCTTCGGCAACGATAAAAGTGATTAAATTATCAATATCAATCTCGAAAAGTTCGTCCAGCAGCTTGTTTGTTTCTTTGCGGAGTTCGTTCACGCCATCAGAAAGTTCCTGTGAGCCGGAAAAAGCTTCGCCGACACCGTCTTTATATTCGCTCATACCGTCAGCAAACGCTTTTACGCCATCAAGAGCGTCTTTGAGTTCACGGAGAGAGCGGTAATCCAGTTCTTCGACAGCCTTGTCAAGTTCTTCGGCATAGTTGTCTTTTGTGAGGGTGATTTCTTTTCCCAGAGAAGCAAGTGTAGATTCTGCCTGTTTCAGGTAGGCATCAAATAACTGTGTGGCGGCATCACTGAGGTCAGTTCCATAATTTTCAAGTTCAGCAAGACCGTCAGAAAGTTCCTGAGAGCCGTCATATAATTCGCTGATACCGTCTTTCATATCATTTTTTTTGTCAAGAACCTCATCAATTGTCTGACGAAAATATTTATCTTCAACTTTGGTATAATCAAAATCGAAGTTTTTGATTTTTTCTTTCAGTTTTTCGCTGGTTATGCCATCACCGAGGCGGTAGGCGTAAAGATATTCTTCAGCTTTCTGGGAAGTAGTTTTCCGGATAGTCTGATATTGTTCATCAGTGACGAAAAGCAGACCAAAATGACTGCTTTCGACAGCAACATCAGAAAAGGCAGCAATTGGCTGGTCATAATCTGGTGTTGAGCCGATTCCGGTAATCGTAAAAACTGTTCCGGCAGCAGTGACAGTATCACCACAGTGCAGATGATGCACAGCGGCATAACGTTTTTCGAGGACAGCTTCGCCGGAAGCTTCTGCAAGTCTGCCTTCGTCCAAAGCAATAAGATTAATTTGTTTCCGGTTTTTCATCATGCGGAGTTTAGAACCATCTTCGGCTTGCAGGTCAGTATAGAACATTTCTTCTATCATAGTGTTATTTTTGGAAAGTTCTGAAAGTTCACTTTCAGAAAGCGGCAGAAAAACAGAAAACTGTCCGTCTTCCACAAAAGTCACAGATTTCTGGTTTTCTGTTCCCTGAAGTACAACTTCTGCCATGCCGACAATGCCGACAATCATATAAATGCCGAGTGCAATCAGCAGAATCAATGCAAGATAGCGACCGAAATTATGTTTCAAATCACGCAGAAGACGTTTCCTGAGTACCTGATTCATAATTATAAATCCTCCAGTTCAGCGGCAGGAATGCGGACCGCATTTTCATAATCTTTTTTAATCAGTCCGTCTTTAATAATGATGACTTTATGTACCATGTTTTTGATAGAATTGTTATGAGTGACAATCAGCATTGTCGTCCCGTAGGTCTGATTGACTTTTTCCAGAAGAATCAGAATATCCCGTGAAGTTCTGGAATCCAGCGCACCAGTCGGCTCATCACAGAGAAGAAGACGTGGATTCTTGATTAAGGCTCTGGCAATAGCGCACCTTTGTTGCTGACCACCGGAAAGCTGTGCCGGAAATTTATGCTGATGTTCTGTCAGACCAAGCGTTGCAAGCAAATCTTCCATATCAAGAGGATTGTTTGTCAGATACTGGCAAACCTGAATATTTTCCCGTACAGTAAGATTCGGCACAAGATTATAGAATTGAAAAATAAAGCCGAGATAATCACGGCGATAGTCAGACAGGGCAGCAGGGCTTAACCCAAAAATTTCCTTTCCATCAATTTTTACTGAACCCGAATCCATAGTATCCAAACCGCCGATACAGTTCAGCAGAGTAGATTTGCCAGAACCGCTCGTGCCTTGAATTACACACATTTGTCCTTTTTCGACACTGGTAGTGACCCCTTTGAGGACTTGAATATAACTGGCATCACTGCCGTAACTTTTTTTGATGTTATTGACTTCAAGAAACATGAAAAGCATCTCCTTTGTTAGCAATAGCTTACTGATATTATCTTACTATATTTTAGCAGATTTGTCAAGAAGTCCGCAACATTTCCGGCATATCGTACAGATTCCTTCACAGCGCAAATTTTTTTCTCTGGATATTGACGACTTCCGGAATTTGTGCTATAATAGAAACGGTATGATTTTATCCGGAAAGAAGGGAAATCTATGGGAATTTTATATAATATGCCGCATGACCCGGAAAAAGAAAAACAACTTTCTCCAGAGGAACAGGCAAAACTTGAAAAAGCGGACAGCCTTGCCCGGCAGATTCTGGAATATGCAAGGAATACCCTGTTCATGAATCTGAAATTTATGAAAAATGCGCTCGGGAGATGTAATTTTGTTCCATATAAGGGGACAATCGGCGCAGATGCCATGAATTTTTATTATTATCCGCCGTATATTCTGAAACAGTTTGAGCAAAATCAGAAACGGATTACAAGGATATATCTGCATATGATAATGCACTGCATTTTTCAGCATCAGTTTGTAAGTCCGACAATCCAAAAACCGTTGTGGAATCTGGCATGTGATATTGCTGTCGAAAAGATGATTCAGGAACTGCATCTTGACAACATTGATAAATCAGCGGAAAACAGTCAGGCAACTGTTTTGCAGGGACTGGAAAAAAATGTCAAATATATGACAGCAGAAAAAATTTATGATTATTTTCTGAATACAAAACTTTCACAGGAAGACTGTCAGGCAATGCAGAAATTATTTGAGGGAGATAACCATGATGTCTGGTATAGCGCACCGGATGTGCTGGCTGGTCTGGAACAAGGACAGTCATTTTTGTCATCCATGCAGAAGACAATGGGAAATCCTGTGGACGGAGAAGCTGAAGAATCGCTTTCCGAACGGGAAACCCTGAAAAAAATGTGGCAGAAACTCGCAAAACAAATGCAGGTGGATTTAGAAACGTTTTCTAAACAGCAGGGAAAAGATGCCGGCAGCCTGATGCAGAATCTGCTTTCTGTAAACCGGGAACGCTGCAATTATGAAAATTTTCTCCGGAAATTTGCTGTCCGTGGTGAAGTCATGAAAGTGGATACAGATTCATTTGATTATAATTTTTACTGTTACGGCAGGTCAATTTATGAAGAAGCCGCTTTGATTGAACCGCTCGAATATAAAGATGTCAAGCGTATCCGGGAGTTCGTGATTGCAATTGATACTTCCGGTTCTGTTGCTGGAAAGACAGTACAGATGTTTATTCAGAAAACTTATAATATTCTCAAACAGCAGGAAAGTTTTTTCTCAAAAGTAAATATTCATATTATTCAGTGTGATGCCCACATACAGGAAGATTATAAAATCACAACAGAAGAAGAATTTGACGAATATCTGAAAAATATGAAGCTGAAAGGATTCGGCGGTACGGATTTCCGACCGGTATTCCAACATGTGGATGATTTAATCAGAAAGAAAGAATTTACTAATCTGAAAGGCTTGCTGTATTTTACAGATGGCTATGGTACATTTCCGGAACGAGAACCGGATTATAAAACAGCGTTTGTCTTTCTGGATGATGAGTATAATAATTTCAATGTGCCTGTCTGGGCAATTCGTATTATTTTAACTACAGATGATATTATGGAGATATAGCATGGCTTTTGAAATCGAAGAAAAGAAACTTGTCCGATATACAGAAGAACCCGGCATGACAAAAATCATCATTCCGAAGGAAGTCAATGCGCTGGGAAAAGAATGCTTTTTTAACTGTCAGCAGATAGTTTCTGTGATTCTGCCGGACGGTCTGACAGAAATTCCGTACCGGGCATTCAAAAACTGTAGAAATCTGGAAAAAATTCAGATTCCGGAAACAGTAACCCGGATAGAGGAAGCTGCTTTTTCAGGCTGTGAACATCTGAGAGCATTTACACTTCCGCCAAATCTGGAAAAGATTGATATTTATGCTTTCTATGGGTCGGAACGTTTGCTGAAATTTCATTTTCCGGAAGGTACATTTCGTGTACAAATGAATGATATTTATCAGAATCAGAATGATACTGCTTTGCTGAAAAAATTTCTGTGTGAAAGAAATCCGGAACAGAAAAGAATTTTGTTCCGCAGAATCAGTGATACAAAATATAAAGCTGCCATTGCCTATTACCTTCTGCATATCTGTCAGGCAGATGATGAAATCCGAAAATATGCAAAACGGTGTGCCACCAGAGTGGCAAAATTCCGCATGGATACGCAGGATGCTGACGGGCTGAAAGAAGTGCTGGAAAGCGGATTTGTTACAAAATCCAATATTCAGAAACTGATAGATTATGCAATTCAGAATCAGTACCATGAATGCTATCTTCTGTTGCTGGAATATAAAGACAAGCATATCGGCTATCAGAATCCGGCAGCAAAATTAAAACTATAATTTTTTAATTTAATAATAAGGAGAGATTATTTTTATGAATATAAAAGATGCCAAAGAGCAGATTAAAAATGCAGTGACTGCCTATCTCACAAAGGATGAACTAGGTCGATATATCATTCCGCCGCATAAGCAGAGACCTGTTTTTCTGATGGGACCTCCCGGAATCGGCAAAACTGCCATTATGGAACAAATCGCTTCTGAACTGGGAATCGGACTGCTTTCTTATTCTATGACACATCATACCAGACAGTCCGCACTTGGTCTGCCGCTTATCAAGCACACGACCTATCAGGGGAAGGAATATGACGTTTCTGAATATACTATGAGTGAAATTATTGCTTCGGTCTATGACATGATGGAAACTTCCGGCATTAAAAATGGCATTTTATTTCTGGATGAAATCAACTGTGTCTCTGAAACGCTGACACCTATTATGCTCCAGTTTCTGCAATATAAAGTATTCGGCAAACATGAAGTGCCTGCCGGATGGATTGTTGTCACTGCCGGAAATCCCCCGGAATATAACCATTCTGTCAGGGAATTTGACATTGCAACATGGGACAGATTAAAGCGTGTCGATGTTGACCCGGATTTTGATGCATGGAAAGAATTTGCCTATGTCAGCGGTGTACATAATGCTATCCTGACATATCTGGAAATCAAGAAAGGCAATTTCTATAAAGTAGAAACCACTGTTGACGGCAAAAGCTTTGTCACTGCCCGTGGCTGGGACGACCTGAGCCAGATGATTCAGCTTTATGAACAGCATAAAATTCCTGTAGATGAACGATTAATCAGCCAATATCTCCAGAATAAACAAATTGCACAGGATTTCTCTGTTTATTATGACCTGTATCTGAAATATAAGAGTGATTATCAGGTGCAGGATATTCTTTCCGGCAGAGCTTCTGGCGAAATCAAGGCGAGAGCCAGACGTGCCAAATTTGACGAACGGTATGCCTTGTTAGGACTTCTGCTCAATGCCGTCATGGCAGAAATGAGAAAAGCTGTCGAAACAGAAGACATTCTTTCTGAACTGCTGAAACTGCTCAAAGAAAAGAAACCCTACATGACCACCAGAGAAGCATCAGTTGCTGCCCTACATGAACTCTACCACCGTGAAAGAACTGCCTATGACAACGGCATCAGCGCAAAGAGCCTCTCCCGTGAAAAGCAGACACAGCTTATCCGTATTATGCAGCTGCTCCAGAAAGAAGCCGAACTGGTACAGAAATCTGCTTCGGAACAGCCGTTTGAAGTTATCAAGAGAGATTTCAACCGCCGTGTTGCAAGTTTTCAGCAGACAGCACAAGATGTTTCGGCTGCGACTTCCAATATGTTCCGTTTCGGAGATGAAGTATTCCCCGGCGGTCAGGAACTGACAATTCTTGTAACAGAACTGACAGTCAATCCCTACAGTGCAAGGTTTATCAGTGAATATCGTGTAGAAGAATATTTTATTCACGATAAAGAATTATTATTCCATCAGAGACAGATTGATATTCTCAGCGAAATCAAAAGTCTTAATATTGATGAATAAATTGCAGAACAGCGTTTCCGGCTTTTCCGGGAACGCCGTTTCGGTTATAATGTACAAGATTCAACATTTTTTTTTTATATTCTTTTTTTAAAAAAAGCTTGACAAATGTTTCCGGATATGTTATAATAATAAGGCAGTCGGAAATAAGACTGTAAAGAAGAATGCGAGCGTGCTGGAATTGGCAGACAGGCTAGCTTGAGGTGCTAGTGTTGGAAACGACGTGTGGGTTCAAGTCCCGTCGCTCGCACTTATCTTTTTCAATTTTATATTTTTGAAGTATGGACAGATGGCTGAGCTGGTCTAAGGCGCACGACTGGAAATCGTGTAAGCACTAATACTGCTTCGAGGGTTCGAATCCCTCTCTGTCCGCTGAAAAAACCGTTTCTGAGAAATCAGGAACGGTTTTTCTTTTTTTGAAAATTATGTTTCTGTGAGTGTGCCGGAATATGTTTTTCCGTCAATCGTCAGAACGATATGTTTGGTATTTTTTTCCTGGAAACCATTCAGTCCGGCAGACTGGATAATCGCCGGAAAGTTTTGATAACAGTAATTTTTATCTACATGACCACTGATACCAGCGATTGTGCTGTCATTGGTATATTGCCACATCGCAAAAGGGTATGGATAAGAAGTTTGAACAACACCATAATGCGCCAGCCATACGGTATAACGTCTGAGAATTTTTTCCGTGAAATACTGTTCCAGATGCGATTTACTGGAATAGAGTCCGGCAAAATATCCGGCGTTTTCAAGCGTATTGAGAAACGCTTCTGCCATTTCGGAACATTTTGCCTTTCCAAGTGCAAACTGAGCAGATTCTTCAAAATCCAGATAAACAGGAAAAGCAAATTGTTTATCTTTGATAACTTCCAGAAAAATTTCTGCTTCTGTCAGAATTTCCGGAACAGAGACAGCATAGCTGTACCAGTAAGTACCAACAGGAATATGATTTTCTTTACAGCCCTGATAATTGACATCAAATTTTTTATCCTTCTGGGAGAGCAGTCTGCCGTATCCGGCACGAATAATGGCAAAATCTGCCTGACCGGAATCTTTCACTTTTTTCCAGTCAATCACACCGTTGTGAGTGCTGACATCAATACCAGTTGTCATAGTTATCTGCCCCTTTCTTCAAGCTGACGGGTATAACGGGACTGTTCGCCCTACTGATAAGCCTGATTAATCTAGTATATTCAGCTTGCAGCAATTTGTCACGGCAAAAATAAAAAATCCGGCAGAATTTTTCAGGATTCTGCCGGCAAATCATTAATCTGTTGTATTTTCTGTTTGATTGACCCATATTCCAGAACTGTTAAGGCTGTAAAAATCGCCTGTGGAAATCACATGTGCAATGCTGCCCATTTCCCAGTTGTTCTGAACCGTTGGCAGGTCAGAAGGGGTATCGCAGTCCAGTTCTACAATAAAAATGCAGATACCATTTTCAAATCTGACAAATCTGGAATCTCTGATATGATACATAAAAATATTCCTCCGCTAGAATTAATAGTTTAAAAAGTCGGAAAATTACCGTACTTTTTAAGTATTCTAAATCTGTGCAGAAGGATTTGCCACGGCATAATAAGATTATTTTTTAGAAGAATTTTCAGGAACATTGATTCTTTTGTTCCATGTTTCAATTGCATCCAGTTTATTCAGAAAATGTCTTGTTCCACATCCACAGATGGAACACTGTACCGATTTGGTATTTTCCCACGATTCGCCAAGATAGGCTTCTCCTCCGCAGAAAGGGCAAGGCTTTAGTTTAATTTTTGAATTCATAAAAATTTCTCCTTTGTATCATTTTACTTATAAAATTATATATGATTTCGGAGAAAAAGTCAAGAGTTACATAAAGTATTATTTGACAAGCAGAAAAAAATAGTATATAATAAGATAGAAAAGGCGGTGACAGTATGAAAGAAAAAATACAGTCTCTTTTCCGGAAGGTACAGGAAAAATTATATCAGAAGCCGGAAAGCAATCCGGAAAAAAATCTGAAATTTAAAATTAGTCAGGGAGTTCTGACAGGCTGTCATCTGATGCCATATGAAAGAGAAGTGACTGTTCCGCCGGAAGTGCATACAATTGGAAGTTCCGCATTTTACAAATGGCAGAATGTAGAAAAAATTATTTTGCCGGAAGGTGTAAGAACAATTCGACCATCGGCATTTGAAAACTGCCGGAAGCTGAAATCTGTCCGCCTTCCAGAAAGTATAGTTTCTATAGGCGCATCCGCATTCAGCGGTTGTAATGCTTTAGAAGAAATCATACTTCCGCCAAAACTGACAGTACTGTCACAGGAAATGTTCAAGGACTGTACTGCTCTGAAAAAAGTGATTTTTCCGGAACAGATACCAAAGCTGGAATGGGGCGTTTTTGTGAACTGTATCAGTCTGGAAGAAGTCTGTCTGCCAGTACATGCTTCGATTCCGGATTACTTCTTTCAGAACTGCCGGAGTCTGAAAAGCGTAGCAATTCCCTATGTTTCGGAGCGAATCGGAACAGGAGCATTTCAGAACTGTGAAAGCCTGAAAAATATTGTAATTCCATCCAGAATCCGGACGATTTCAGAGATGGCATTTTTAAACTGTACCAGTCTGACAGGCATTCAGATTCCAGAAAATGTGCAGACAATCGGACATGAGGCATTTAAAAATACAGGACTGGAATATGTTGTGATTCCGTCCACAATTACCGAAACAGGAAGAGAAATTTTTGCCGGATGTGAACATCTGGAACGGGTAATTTTTTCCGGAGAAATCAAGGAAATTTATCAGAGAATGTTTGAGAACTGTATCAGCCTGAAACAAATCTGTATTCCGGAAGGAACAGAACGGATATCCAGTTATGCGTTTTCCGGGTGCAAAGCTTTGACAGATATTACATTTCCGGAAAGTTTGATTTCTGTCAGTTATACAGCATTTACACTTTGTCATGCCTTGCAGAGTCTTCACTGGCATAATCTGGATTTTTCTGTGAAGTCGCTGTGCAGTATGCAGGCACTTTCTGCACCTTATGAGACAATACCGAATATTTCAACAGCATTTCTTTCACTTCGGCGGAGTGATATTCTGCATGATGAAAAAGTAATTACAATCTATCAATATTTGTTCTGGCAGTATCTGCAATCGCCGGAGAAAAAACAACTGACAGAATATATTCATGAAAATTTGGACTATATGTTCTGTTCTCTGATAGCAGTCAAAGACCAGAATTTAATTCAGAAACTTCTGGAACAGGAAATGCTTTTCACAAAGCAGAAAATTCAGAAATTTATCCTCTTTGCTAACGAAGAACAGGCGTATGAGATACAAATGCTGTTATCAGAATATCAGCACAAAGTATTTGCACCGGAAAGTATTGCAGATACAATCAAGAATAAATTTGAATTATAATTTATTGAAAGGAAAATAATTTATGAAGAAATCACAAACATATTCGGGAATTGATTCACTTCCTGAGGGCAGGGCTTCGGAAAATATTACAGAAGGCTGTCTTGTACTGGAAGGTGGTGCATTCCGGGGCGTTTATACAAATGGCGTACTCGATGCACTTATGGAAGCAGATTTAAATTTCCGTTGTACAGTAGGCGTTTCGGCAGGGTCTATGAATGCAGTAAATTATATTACAGGACAAATCGGCAGAAGTGCACGGATAAATCTCCGTTACCGGCATGACAGCCGTTATGTCGGCAGAAAAGCCATTATGAAAAATCAGGGAATTATCGGCTTTGATTTTATCTTTGGCAGAATGCCATTTATTCCGGATTTGGACAAGAAACGCCTTCATAATCCGGAGCGGCAGCTTTACGCAGTTGTAACAAATCTGGACACCGGAAAACCAGAATATATTGAAAAAAGTTCCGAAGAAAATTTTTTTCAGGTAATTGCAGCATCGTCATCAATGCCGTTTGTTTCCAAACCGATTATGATTGGAAGACATCCTTATCTTGATGGCGGATGCAGCTGTAAAATTCCGTATGAATGGGCATTGCAGCAGAATTTTGAAAAAGTAGTTGTAGTTCGTACCCGTCCCCGAAGTTATCGGAAACCTGTCAAACCAGAGCAGAAATGGAATCCTGAAAATTTTGTTTACAAGGATTATCCGAAGTTTGTAGCCTCACTGTTGGCAAGTAATGAGAATTATAATCATCAGTGTGAAGAATTATTAAAATTGGAAGCCCGGAAGCAGATTTTTGTCATTGCGCCGTCACAGCAAATTGAAATCAGCCGTCTGGAAGGCGATATGGAAAAGCTGGGTACACTGTATTATCTGGGATATCATGATACAAAGCAGGCTCTGAAATCTCTCCGTGCATATCTGGAAAGAAAAAATTGACATTTGTATGATAAACTGATATAATAACATTGAGGTGATTTGAGATGATACAGAACTTTGAAGAGCGTATTCAGCAGACACTGGATGAAATTCTGAATGATTACCGAAATAACAGGACAATTGATAAAATCAAGAATTTTGATTTGCCGGATAATGCCGTTCTGGAAGAAATTCTGCACAGTCTGAAGAAAATTATTTTTCCGGGATATTTCCGGAGTCATTCCGTCAAAATTTACACGGTGAGGAATCAGACATCGATGCTGCTGGAAGATGTAATTTATAAGCTTGTAAAGCAGATAGGAATTGTACTGAGATATGACCCGCTTTATGAAATTGCACCGGAAATTGAAGTGACGAAAAAAGCACAGGAACTGACACTTGCATTTCTGGAGAAGATTCCAAAAATCCGGGAATATATCGAAACAGATGTTGAAGCAGCTTTCGAGGGAGACCCGGCAGCCTATAACAAGACGGAAATTATTTATTCCTATCCGGGATTATATGCGATTTTTGTAAACCGGATAGCACATGAACTGCATTTGCTGGGTGTACCGATGATACCAAGAATCATGACTGAACATGCACACAGTAAAACAGGAATAGACATTCATCCGGGTGCGTCAATCGGAAAATATTTTTTTATTGACCACGGAACAGGAATTGTTATCGGAGAAACAACAGTAATCGGAAGCCGGGTAAAAATCTATCAGGGTGTTACACTTGGCGCACTTTCGACCAGAGGCGGACAGAGTCTGAAAAATAAAAAGCGGCATCCAACTATCGAAGACAATGTAACAATCTATTCCGGTGCATCAATACTCGGCGGAGAAACTGTTGTCGGAAAAGATGCTGTTATCGGGGGCAATGCATTCATTACAAAATCTGTTCCGGCAGGTGCGAGGGTGAGCATCAAGAATCAGGAATTAAGATATAAATATGATGAAGCAGCTCACCCAGTCGTCCAGCAGTCAGAATTTGAACAGGACGAATCATGGTTTTATGTGATATAATATCTTGAAAAAAGGAGCAGTTATGAAAAATACATTCGGACAGAATATAGCCGTGACAATTTACGGAGAAAGTCATGGCACAGCGATTGGCGTAGTCCTGGACGGATTTGCACCGGGAATCCCTGTAGATGAAGAATTTATTCGTTCACAGCTAACACTTCGCAGACCATCAGGGAGTATATCGACAGCGAGACAAGAGCCTGACCCGTTTCAGATTCTTTCCGGTGTTTACGAAGGTAAGACAACAGGTACACCCATCAGCATTATGATTCCAAATTCTCAGACAAGAAGCAAGGATTATTCTGCAACACGTTCGCTTGCCCGTCCGGGTCATGCAGATTATACAGCCTACTGTAAATATCATGGATTTGAAGATTTCCGGGGCGGAGGGCATTTCAGCGGAAGAATCACAGCCGGACTTGTCGCCGGAGGAGCAATAGCCATTTCCGCACTGAAAGCAAAAAGTATCTTAATCGGGACACATGTTAAGTCCTGCGGAAATATTCAGGACAGAGAATTTCAGAATCTCGAAGAAGATATTCAAAACCTGAATCAGAAAGTTTTCGCCGTTCTGGATGACGGCAAAGCCGAAAAAATGCAGAATAAAATTCGGGAGACTGCCGAACAGAAAGACAGCATCGGGGGGGTTCTGGAAACGGCAGTGCTGCATCTTCCTGCCGGACTGGGTGAACCGTGGTTTGATACTGTTGAAGGCATTCTGTCACATGCCTTGTTCAGCATTCCGGCGGTAAAAGGCGTACAGTTCGGGAATGCGTTCGATATGGTGAACGGTTTCGGAAGCGAATACAATGACGCATTCCGGATGCAGAATGATAAAGTCGTGACGGAAACGAATCATAACAGCGGAATCAACGGCGGAATTACGAACGGAATGCCAATATTGTTCCAGTGTGCAGTGAAGCCGACACCATCTATTTATCAGGCACAGAATACGATAGATTTCTTTAAGAATGAAAATGCAGTACTGGAAATCAAGGGCAGACACGACCCGGCAGTGATTCATCGTGCAAGGGTTGTCGTAGATAGTGTGACAGCATTGGTACTTTGTGATATTCTTTCCGGAAGATATGGTACGGACTGGTTGGCATAATATAGTAAAACCGGAGTGTGCATTTACTCCGGTTTGTTGATTTTATTGAATTGTTCCTCCGCCGATGACAGTATCTCCCTGATACAGAACAACGGCTTGTCCTCTGGTGATGGCTCTCTGAGGCTGGTCGAATCTGACATGTAAGATGCCGTCAGAAGTCTGCCAGGCTGTACAGGGCTGTTCGGGATGTCTGTAGCGGATTTTTGCGGAACATCTGAGCGGTTCTGCAAGATTATCAACAGAAATCAGATTGACATCATCAGCGGTGAGCGAATCGGAGAATAATTCTTCATTTTTGCCTAAAATAACCTGATTGGTATCTGTGCGGATTTCCTGTACATAGAGCGGATATTTCGCAGCAATGCCAAGTCCTTTTCTTTGACCGACAGTATAATGAATAATGCCCTTGTGCTGACCTAGAATATTTCCGGAAGTATCTGTAAAATCACCAGCAGGATAAGTTTTTCCAGTGAAGCGTTCCAGAAATCCGGCATAATCGCCGTCAGGAACAAAACAGATATCTTGACTGTCTTTTTTGTGAGCGTTGATGAAGCCGTTTTTCTCAGCAATTTCCCGGATTTCAGATTTCTGATAAGTTCCGAGTGGAAAGCGGATATGTTTTAGCTGTTCCTGTGTCAGAGAATACAGGACATAGCTCTGGTCTTTTGACTCGTCAATGCCTTTTTTTAATAAATATCTGCCGGAAACATTATCAAATGCAGTTCTTGCATAGTGACCAGTAACGACATAATCAAAATTCATTTCATACATACGCTGAACCATCGCATCAAATTTGAGGAATCTGTTGCAGTCGATACAGGGGTTCGGAGTTGCGCCTTTTTCGTAGCTTTCAGCAAAACGTTTCATAACAGTTTCTTTGAAACGGTCTGAAAAATTAAAGACATAATGCAGAATGCCGAGTTTTCCGGAAACAAGTTTTGCATCCATGACATCATCAAGAGAACAGCAGGATTTTTCTCTTGGAATGCCTGCATCTTCATTATGGAACAGCTGCATTGTTACACCAATACATTCATAGCCTGCCTGTAGCATCAGCAGAGCCGCAGCAGAGCTGTCCACACCGCCGCTCATGGCAATGATTGCTTTTTCTTTCATAATCAACCGCCTAATCTAATCATATTGTCAATACATCTTCTGGCAAGCCGGATAGTTTCGTCATCCAGAAGAATTTCTTCACCAAATTCACCCGTCAGATTTCTGTAAACATCTACAAGAGTAGTAGATTTCATATTCGGACAGATGAGATGTTTTGTCAGCGGATAGAACATTTTATCAGGACAGTCATACTGCAAATGTTCTGAAATGCTGATTTCCGTACCGATAATGAATTCTTTTGCCTCAGATTTTTTAGCATAAGCCATAATTCCGGTTGTAGAGCCGACATAGTCAGCTTGTTCCGTCACTTCGGGAACACATTCCGGATGAACAAGAACAAGTGCTTCCGGATGGAGAGCTTTCATCTGTTTGACAGCTTCCGGGCGGACAGCGGCATGAATCGGACAGCCGCCCTGTAAAAGTTTGAATGTTTTTTCAGGAACTTGTTTTGCAGTGAATGCACCAAGGTTACAGTCAGGGATGAATAAAATTTTATCTGCTTCGACAGCCTTTGCAATCTGTACAGCAGAAGAAGAAGTGACACAGACATCTGCAATTGTTTTGAGTGCAGCAGTAGTATTGACGTAAGCCATGATAATATAATCCGGATACATTTCCTTGACTTGCAGAATCATATCTTTGTCCATCTGTTCAGCCATAGGACAGCCAGCGAGCGGATTGGAAAGAAGCACTTTTTTTTCCGGAGAGAGAATTTTGCAGGTTTCCGCCATAAACCGCACACCACACATGAGTACAGTTTGATTGGGAACTTTAGCCGCCTGAACACTCAGACCGTAGGAATCGCCTGTAAAGTCAGCAATTTCGCTGATTTCTCGTGCAACATAACTGTGAGCTAAGATACAGACATCTTTTTCTTTTTTGAGTTGCAGAATTTTCTGCTGCATATCATAAATATTCATAGTCTTGACAGCCTTTCATTTTTTCTATAATGCATAGTAGTTCACTATAGTTTTATTTTACTACATAACAAGAAATCTGTCAAGCGGAA
>DJXC01000118.1 GCA_002449575.1 Ruminococcus sp. UBA7014 | reverse complement strand
GTCAGTTTTATGGAAATCACAGATTTTCAAAATATATTTTATGAAAATGATTGCAATTTTTTCTATTTTGCGTATAATAATTTTTAACAATGTCTTTGTGAAATGTTGAAAGAATTGTTGAAAAGGAGATTTTTATGAAACTGAAAAAAATATTAGCCGTTGTTTCTGCACTCTGCATGATTTGCGCTGTTATGCCGTTTTCTGAAAAATATATTCCGGGAACTGCCATCTCTGCAAGTGCAGAAGAATATACAGAAGGTACTTATGAAAATCTGACATATGAAAAATATGCTGATTATGTGGAAATTTCTGGCATGACAGATAAAGAAATCACAGAAGCTGTGATTCCAGCAGAGATTGACGGTCTGCCTGTGACAAGTATCGGGGGTCATGCATTTTATTGGTGTTCCGGACTGACTTCTGTCACGATTCCGGAGAGTGTGACAAGTATCGGGGATTATGCATTTTATAGGTGTGAAAGTCTAACTTCTGTCACCATTCCGGACAGCGTGACCAGTATCGGGTCGCAGGCATTTTTCTATTGTTCCAGTCTGACTTCTGTCACCATTCCGAAAAACGTGACCAGTATCGAGGACTCTGCATTTTCTCATTGTTCCAGTCTGACTTCTGTCACCATTCCGGAGAGCGTGACCAGTATCGAGGACTCTGCATTTTCTCATTGTTCCAGTCTGACTTCTGTCACCATTCCGGAGAGCGTGACAAGTATCGGAAGTAGTGCATTTTATGGAACACCGTGGTTGGAAACAAAACAGGAAGAAAATCCGCTTGTGATTATCAATGATATTTTGATTGATGGAAAAACCTGTGAAGGTGATGTCACTATTCCGGACAGCGTGACAAGTATTGTGGGGAATGCATTTCTCGATTGTTCCCTGACTTCTGTCACAATTCCGGAGAGTGTGACAAGTATCGGGTCGCAGGCATTTTTGGGTTGTTCCGAACTGACCTCTGTCATAATTGAAAACCCTGACTGTGAAATTTATGATTCTAGCTACACTATTAGCAATGAATCTGATGTGCTTAACAGCCATTATAACGGCACAATTTACGGCTATGAAAATTCCACTGCTCAGGCTTATGCTGAAAAATATGGTTATACATTTGAGGTTCTCGGCTCTGCTCCGGAAACAACAGAACCCACCGAAACAGAAACTTCCGCTCCGGCAGTACCCGCAGAAGATATGGTCTGGAACGGTGTCAACCCGGATATTAACCGGGATGGTACAATTGATGCTGCCGACAGTGCTGTTCTTCTGACGTATGCCGCTGAATTCGGCGCAGGAAAAGTCACGAGCTTTAAAGAATTTATGGATAAATATTATTCCTAAAAGTGAGTATTTCACCAGCGCAGTCTGTATTACTTACAGAATGATGTTACTGTCCCCTGCTTTCCGGCAGGGGATTTCTGTATTTTTTCCGGTGTTCTGGTTATACTCTTACCAGAGATTCACAGAAAGGGGAATTTTCATGACAATTGTTTTAATCCGTTCGTTTATTTTATATCTTGTTGTCATGTTTTCTGTCCGGCTGATGGGAAAACGTCAGCTTGGCGAACTCCAGCCTGCCGAACTTGTAGTGACTATTCTGATTTCCAATATTGCTACACTTGCACTTGAAGATATTGAAATTCCGCTGTTACATGGCATTCTGCCGATTCTGGCACTGGTGTGTTATGAAGTCATTGCTTCGTGGATTTCGCTGAAATCTGTCAGATTCCGGAGGTGGATTTCCGGCAGTCCGAAAATTTTAATCCGCAACGGGATTATCGACCAGGAAATGATGAAAACGCTCCGGTTTTCCGTGGATGATTTAATGGCTGCTCTCCGGATGGGCGGTGTCTTCTATCTGGAAGATGTCCAGTTTGCCATTGTTGAAACAAACGGCAGTGTTTCCGTTTATCAGAAATCTGCCTGTCAGCCGGCTGAAAAACAGGATTTACAGGCTTTTCAGCCGTCAATTGACCCGCCACAGACAATTATTGCTGACGGACATTTAAGAGAAAAATCCCTCTCTGCCATTGGTCAGGACAGAACATGGCTTGACAATATTCTGCATCAGGAAAAAATCAGCATTCAGGATATTTTTATTTTTACAGCTGATAAATCCTGTGCATATCATCTTATTCCGAAAGGAGCAAATGCTTCATGAACCGGTGTAAAGTCAGTATCTGGATTCTGCTGAGCTTAATTTTGTTATGTTTCTTTTCTCTGGCTGAAATTCAGAAGCAGTGCCGGGAATATCTTGTAATCATTGACAATATTCAGAATGCTGTCGATTCCGGCAATACAGAACAGGCACTTGCTGACTTTGCCATGCTTGAAAGTCAATGGAAAGCATATCACGAAATCAACGGCATTTTTGTCAATGGCAGTGAACTGGATTCTATCCGGGAAATTATGTCCGGATTACAGCCGCTTATCGCAGGGAAACACCCGGAAGTCAATTCGGAACTGCATAAAATGCGGGAACTCATTACCGCCGTCTATGAAGAAGAACTTCCCGAAATCTGGCATATTCTATAGAAAACAGGAACGCCCCGGCGGAGCGTTCCTGTTTTATCAAAGATTAGCAATAAACCGGTTCGGCGTTGAATACTAATTCCGGAATTTCTGTCTGAATTCTGCCTTCCAGCATATGAATCACTTTTTCCAGAGAGTACAAATGCCAGATTTCGCTTGCAGCGCAGCATTTATCTGCTATGGTAATAATATAGCTTTCCCGGTACTTAGGAAGCGGAAAACACAGCGGAAACATGTGCTTGCGGATAATATCACGCTCTACTTTATTAAGCACGAATTCTTTCTCTGCATTTTTGAGCGCAACAATCGGATGCATGAATGTATGAAATTTACAGGCAGTTTCTTTTTCGTGCCAGTCATACAGGAAAAAGTCATGTAAAAGACAGCCCCGCACAAGACTTTTTTTATCTATTTTTTTAATATGTAATACTTCAGCTATACGCAGTGCCATGTATGCCACACAGATGGAATGTGTAAAACAGTCAGTATTTCCGTGCTGCATGAAATTCCGTTCTGACTGCATATTAGATGAACGGAGAATATCTTTGCCATATTCCAGAACTTGTTCTGTCAGTTTTTTATCAGCCTTGATATATCTCATATCCTCATTCCCTTTCTTATTAATTTAGCTTTTTGCATGTTTATTATACACCCGTCTATTAAATTTGTCAAGTCTGTAAACAAAAGAAACTCTGACAGTATTTCCTGTCAGAGTGTTGCTTCTTTTTTTTCTTCATCATTGTCTTCCAGAAACGGGTCTATTTTCGATTCGTTTGCAAGACGTTTATTTTCTTTCATCATACGAAACCACGGCAGTAGTTTTTCTTCATACAGCATATAAGCAACTGCCACCACCGGAATTCCCAGCAAAATTCCCAAAATCCCGAACATTTTGCCGCCAAGTATAATAGATACCAGCGTCAGCACAGGGGATAATCCCAAAGAATTACTGAACAGTTTCGGCTTAATTACATAGCCGTCAAGTATTTGCAAAATGACTGTAAATATCAAAAAATACAGTGCATGTACCGGCTTTGTCAGCAGCAGCAATATTGCACCTGTTGCACCGCCTATCAAAGGTCCGAATGTCGGAAGAAGGTTTGTGATTCCCACTATCAGTGAAATCAATGTGATATTCTGCATTCCGGCAATCGTCATAAAAATTGCATTTGATGCGCCGATAATGCAGGCATCCAGAA
>DJXC01000170.1:2189-8311 GCA_002449575.1 Ruminococcus sp. UBA7014 | reverse complement strand
CTGCCGGAAATGCCGGATTTTCTGCCTGATGCTCTTGAAGCCGGTACACTCAACGTGATTGGTGCAGCTTCTCTGAAAGCAGGTGTCCAGTTTGTTCAGAAAAAAGGCATTGACAATATCTTCCGGACAGAATCTGCTCTCTGTGAACAGCTTTGTCAGAAATTTTCCAAAGTTCCCGATGTGATTGTCTACCGTCAGCCCGGTGCAAATTATGTCCCGATTGTTTCTTTCAACCTCCGGAACAAAAAAGCAGATGAAGTTGCCGCAGCTCTTGCAAAACAAGGGTTCTGTCTCCGCTCTGGTCTGCACTGTGCGCCGCTTGCACATTATGCTCTCAATACAATTATATCTCATGAAGGCACTGTCCGCTTTGCCCCCTCGATATTCTCCTCTATGCTGCATACCAATCGCCTTGCGGATGCTGTTGCTGCTATCAGATAAATCTAAACCGGAGAGTTTCTCCGCTCTCCGGTATCTTTGCAAACAAGAAAGGAAGTGACTCCCTCTATGACAGGTCTGACAGATATTCTCCAGTCCATCTATAGTGTTCTCAAAACAATGAAGCCTGTGGATTTTATTGATATTGCTCTGCTCTCTTATATTATCTACTTCTTCCTGAAACTCATCAAAGAAACCAGAGCAGGACAACTGTTTAAGGGTATTGCCTTCCTGCTTGTGGTCTATATTATCGGCAAATTTATCGAACTCAAATCCATTACTTATATCTTAACTAAAATTTTCGATATTGGTATTCTGGCGATTCTTATCATGTTTCAGCCGGAAGTCCGCCGTGCGATTGAAAAATTAGGTCATTCCCGGCTTGGTCTGAGCAGTTTTCTCACCGTTTCCAACCGTGAAGCCGTTACTATGAAATGGGAAAAAGCCATTCAGGCAATTGGTGCTGCCTGTGAGGAATTCAGCCGTGACTGTACTGGGGCAATTATTGCTATCGAAAGGCAGACAAGACTTGGCGAACATATCGAAGGCGGTGTTGAAGTCAACGCTGAACCCAGCAAAGAACTCCTTGGGGCTATCTTCTTTCATAACGCCCCACTGCATGACGGGGCGGTTATTATGCGGGAAGGCATTATTCTTGCCGCAGAATGTTTCTTCCCCATGCCACAGAAAGAAGCTTTTATTAATAAAAAACTCGGCTCTCGTCACAGAGCTGCTATTGGCATGAGCGAAAATTCAGATGCCATTATCATTGTTGTATCGGAAGAAACCGGACAGATTTCTGTCGCTGAAAACGGCAGTATTATCAGAGATTTTAACCGTCAGTCACTTGAACAGCTTCTTACAGACAAGCTTATTCCTAAACAGCAGGAAACTAAAAAATTACCTCTTCCTTCACTATTCCGGCAATCTCAGGAAAGGAGCGGAAAAAATGAAAAAAATTCGAGAAATTCCTGATTTCTTTGAGCGTCTTTTTGATACCAGACCATTTTCAATTGTATTTTCTATTGTCTGTGCAATTCTTATCTGGTTTGCTGTTTCAGTCACTGCTTATAAAACCACGCATGTTACATTTTATAATATCCCTGTTATGCCTGACCTGACGGGGACTCTCGCTGAAGCCAATGGCTTAAGTGTTGTTTCCTGTGATGTTGAAAAAGTGACTGTTGAAATTGAGGGTAACCGTTTTCAAATCGGCAGACTGACACAGGAAGATTTAACGGCTTATCTTCAAATTGGCAATATCAGTACAACGGGCGAATTCAATTTTGAAATTGCGGTCAAGTCTGATACCAATATTTCTTTCAATGCCGTGAATATTGTTCCGGCTCAGGCTGTTGTCAAACTTGACAAAATCGAAACCAGAAGTTATGATGTGACTGCTTCTTTTCCCAATGTCAAAGTCAGTGCAGGTCATGTTCTGAAACAGGATGAAGTTGTCTGTGAACCTTCTGTGATTGAAATTACTGGTCCTTCTGCTCAGCTTGACGAAATTGCAAAAGCTGAAATCTATACGGACAAATCTGTCGAAATTGACAGCCTTTATTCTCTCTATGCAAATGAAGTCAAGCTCTATACAGAAGAGGGCGCATTGCTTGATATGGACCATCTGGAAATTCCCAATACAAACTTTCAGGTTACTATCCCTGTTTTAACACAGAAAGAACTTTCCCTCACTTATGATATTCGCAGTGTCCCCAATGGATTTGACCTGAACTGGTTCAGAAAACGGCTGCACCTTTCCCAGGAAAATATTACACTTGCTTCACGGACAAATACAGCTTTTGCAGACAGAGATAATTTTAATATCGGCGTTGTTGCCTTGAATTCTATTTCTCTGAATTATTCTGAAATTTTTGATATTGACCTGAAAGAAGAATTTATTAATCAGAGTAATTTTGAACAGGTGACACTCAGTCTTGATAATGAGGGACTTGATTCCCGTGAAATTTTCCTGACAAGTGATAATGTTTCTATTATTAATGCCCCCTCGGATTATGACTGTCAGGCAATTATGAAAGGTACACCTGTGATTATTGTTGGCGAAAAAGAAGAACTCGACAATCTCAGTACACAGGATATTGTGGCAACAGTTGACCTACTCGGCTATAATGTCCGGCAAAGCAGCACGGACAGGCTGGATGCATTGATTTCGATTTCTCCGAAACTTTCGGATACTTCCAATGATAATCTTGTCCGGGTGTGGGCGGTCGGCACTTACCGTGTAGATGTCTATTTCACCATCAAACAGGAAGAAACTGTTCCGGAAACTGCTTCTTCTATTATTGAAGAAGCATCTGATTCTGAAACATAATTCTTTCATCATCAAATCAGTTTTCAACATTCCACAGTGGAATTGTTGAAAACGAAACTCAAGGAGAATATATTATGAAATTCAAAAAAATGTTGGCTGTTGTTTCTGCACTCTGTATGATGTGCGCTGTTGTGCCGGTTCTGCCGGAATTCGTTCCGGAAACTGCTGTGATTTCTGCAAGTGCAGAAGGAGAAGAAGAACCGGAATCTATTTATGAAAATTTAAAATATAGAAAATATGCGGATTATGTGGAAATTTCCGGCGTGACAGGTAAAGAAATCACAGAAGCAAATATCCCGGCTGAAATTGACGGTCTGCCTGTGACAAGTATCGGGAATTATGCATTTTCTTATTTTCCTGAACTGACTTCTGTCACGATTCCGGACAGCGTAACAAATATCGGGGAGGGTGCGTTTTTCTTGTCTGGACTGACTTCTGTTACAATTCCAGATAGTGTAACAAGTATCGGGGATTATGCATTTAGGTGTGAGATGACTTCTATTGTAGTTTCTGAAAATAATCCTGCTTATACCAGTGAGAATGATGTTTTGTTTAATAAAGAAAAAACAATATTGATAGCATATCCTGCCGGAAATACCAGAACAGAATATATGATTCCATCCGGCGTGACAAGCATTGAGAGGCTTGCATTTTTTAGTTGTTCCGGACTGACTTCTGTCACCATTCCGGACAGCGTGACAAGTATCGGTATTCAAGCATTTTCTGGTTGTTCCGGACTGACTTCTGTTACGATTCCGGACAGCGCAACAAGTATCGGGTGGGGAGCATTTGAGGAATGTTCCAGTCTGACTTCTGTCACCATTCCGGAGAGTGTGACAAGTATCGAAACCAGAACATTTTCTGAAACACCGTGGCTGAAAGCGAAACAAGAAGAAAATCCGCTTGTGATTGTCAATCATATTCTGATTGACGGAGCAACTTGTGAAGGTGATGTTATCATTCCGGAAAGTGTGGCAAGCATCGGAGGTGGTGCGTTTTCTCATTCTGAACTAACATCTGTCACCATTCCAGAGAGCGTAACCAGTATCAGTGATTCTACATTTTGGCATTGTCACGAGCTGACTGCTGTCACGATTCCGGACAGCGTGACAAGCATTGGAGAGAGTGCGTTTTATTCTTGTTCCGGACTGACATCTGTCATCATTCCGGAGAGTGTAACAAGTATCGGAAGTAGTGCATTTGGGTATTGTTCCGGTTTGACTTCTGTCACAATTGAAAATCCTGACTGTGAAATTTATGATTCTGAAGACACTATTAGCAATTTGGACAACTATTCTGGCACAATTTACGGCTATGAAAATTCCACTGCTCAGGCTTACGCTGAAAAATACGGTTATACATTTGAGGTTCTCGGCTCTGCTCCGGAAACATCAGAACCCACCGAAGCAGAAACTTCTGCTCCGGTAGCACCCGCAGAAGATATGGTCTGGAACGGTGTCAACCCGGATATTAACCGGGACGGAACAATTGATGCTGCCGACAGTGCGGTTCTCCTGACATATGCCGCTGAATTCGGCGCAGGAAAAGTCAGCAGTTTCAAAGAATTTATGGATAAATATTATTCTTAAAAATAAGAAAAGGAGACGGTTTCTGCCGTCTCCTTTTTGATGTTAAAACATATCGCTGATTCTGCCGTTAGTGAAAATCGCTGAAAGCAAGCTGACATTTTCAAATGCTTCCAGTCCGTCCGTTCTGTCATGAAAATATAATTTCTGAATTTTTTCAGGTGTGAGGTAAGTATCAATCTGAAAGCCAAGCTGATACAAGGCTCTTGATACTTCATTATAATGAAATCCGCCCTGCATTTTTTCTCCGAGATTTTCAGTCATGGCTTCCAGTTCTCCGGCTCTGCCGATAAAATGATTCTTCATGGGATAATCAAACACAAGCACACTGTCCAGAGCGGAGAGTTCTGCAATCTGACTTAGTGTATGTGTAAATACTGGCAGTGTCAGATAATAGGAAACTCCCAGAATACTGAAAAAAGTCTTCTTCTCCGGGTCAAATCCGGCATCCGGAAGCTTGTCAGTCATGCGCTCGGACAAAAAATCAACCGGAACAAAATGCACATTTTCTGGAATATTCCATTCCAGTTCTTCAATACGGTCAAGCTTGTAACGCTGGGTATCGGGATGGTCAATCTCGAAAATTTCAATATCAGGATTATCATTCCGGAATGCAAAAGTATCTGCACCAGCACCGCAGATAACATATTGAATTTTCTGTCCCTGTGCAAATCGTTCAAGCCTGTGTTCTGTAAACGGCATTCGTGAAAGCGGAATCGGTGAAAAATAACGGTTGACAAAACCGGAAATTTCTTCGCCGTCTGTAAATGTTTCCCGGATAAATGCTTCGAGCATTTCATAAGTTTCACGCCCCATAAGGTCATAGGCAAGATAATCATCAAAAATTTTCTGTCTTGCATGATTGGAATGCCATGCTCTGGCAAAGGCACATAATTTTGCTGTAGTACTTTCCTGATGCTTTATCATAATCAACAAACTCCTTTATCAATCAAAATACATAATAAAAACGGAGTATGCAGAAAGCCTGCACACTCCGTACTGATTCACAGAAAAATCCCCTTAACAGGGCAGTGCAATCAAAATTCCGGAAGCGGTTTTTCTGCCGTAAACTTTCAAATTTTGCAGACGGCAACAGCAACAAACAACAGGATAAAATTTCATGAAAAACAGCCCCTTTCCGGATTGATGTTTGATTTTCTGATATGATTATAGCATATTTTTTCTATCATGTCCAATACAAAAAATCTATATCTTTCATACTAAATATATCTGCAAGCTAGGTAATAAAAGTTTGTCACCGAAACAAGCTTTCCGGCATGTAATAATAACAAGCAGGATTCTGCAAAAAAGTTCTGGCAGGTCTGCTTATCTTTTTCACAAAATCTGTTATTTTTTTATATAATTCAGAGATATTTTCCGGACGGGATTGACAATCCGAATAAGAATATAGTATGATATTTCTGTAAGCAGTTAGCAGTTGCTAACTCACGATGCAAAATATTATAATTATGTTTTCAGGGAGTGATTATGATGATAGAAATCAGCAAAGGGATATTAATCCCGTTTTTAGGAACGTCACTGGGTTCGGCGTGTGTGTTCCTGATGAAAAATGAATTCAGTCAGAAGTTAAGGCGCATTCTGATGGGATTTGCAGCCGGAATTATGACTGCTGCAAGTGTCTGGAGTTTGCTCATCCCTGCATTGGAACAATCTGCTGAAACACTCGGAAAACTTGCCTTTCTTCCCGCAGCCGGAGGTTTTCTGCTGGGAATCGGATTTCTGCTTCTGCTTGACAGATTTCTTCC
>DJXC01000170.1:0-2033 GCA_002449575.1 Ruminococcus sp. UBA7014 | reverse complement strand
ATGGCGGTCGGAGTGGTCTATGCCGGGCTGCTGTGCGGTGGTGCGGATATTACTCCGGCGGCGGCTCTGGTACTTGCGCTCGGAATTGGTATCCAGAACTTTCCTGAAGGGGCAATCATTTCTATGCCCCTCAAAGCCGAAGGCATGAAGAAATCAAAATCTTTCTGGATGGGTGTGCTTTCCGGTGCGGTTGAGCCGCTCGCTGCGGTATTGACATTGTTTGCTGCCGGGCTGGTCGTTCCGGCTATGCCTTGTCTGCTGAGTTTTGCAGCGGGTGCAATGATTTATGTAGTAGTCAGGGAACTTATCCCGGAAATGTCTGTAGAAAGCCGTTCCGGTATGGGTGTGATGAGCTTCGCCGCAGGATTCGCCGTGATGATGATTCTGGATGTGGCACTCGGTTAAAAATAAATTTCTCTCAGGACTTGCAAAAATCGTCATTTTATGGTATAATAAAACATAAGATTATTATTTTCATGAGGTGATGAAACATGCTATCTTTCAAAGGCAGAATATGCAGAACTGTAATGCGTCAGATGAATAATTTCAATGTTTATTATACTCCTGATGCTGTACAGAAAATGAAAAAAATTTCTTCCAGTCTGGAGAATGAAAATTATCCCGAAGGCTTTATCCGTACTAAGGAAGAAACCCCTGCCGGTACAAAATTTGAACGGTTACAGAAAAAAGATGCCCCACGGAACGGCAGACTGATTCTGTATTTTCACGGCGGTGCATATATCGCTAAACTGTTCGGTTTTTATCGTAATTTCGCAGAAGATTTCTACTATGAAGCCGGAAACGCTGAAACTATCTTTCTGGATTACAAAACTGCCCCGGATTACAAATATCCCACACAGCTCAATGAGGCTCTTGACCTGTGGCATGACCTGACCACCCGTCAGAATTATAAACCAAAAGAAATTATCATCGGCGGCGATTCTGCCGGCGCAAACCTTGCTCTTGCTATGATGCTCAAACTCCGTGATGACGGCGAAAAAATGCCGCTCGGTGCGTTCTGTATCTCTGCATGGGCAGATATGACAGGCGAATCAGAAAGCTTTACTTCCAACTACGGAAAAGATATTGAATTCGGTGATTTGCGTCATCCGGAGATGGACGTGGAGAAAAAATGGCGGATGCTTCACAGCAATATCTATTCTTTTATCGGCAAGGCTGACCGCAAAGACCCCTATATTTCCCCCGTACTGGGAGAATATCACGGTTTTCCGCCCATGATATTCACTGTCGGCGAAAATGAAATGCTCTTAGATGATACTTTGACGATTGTCGAAAAATTCAGAAAAGAAAATATTCCTGTACTGTGCGAAGTACAGCCGGGTATGTTCCATATCTACGCTACAATGCGTGATATGATGCCGGAAAGTCAGCACAGCTGGGACAGAATTCTGAAATATATCAGAATTATGTATCATATCCAGTAATGGAACAAAAAAAAGATTTTCTTGAATGTGAACGCTGGTGGACACTTGCATTCCTGATGTATGTCGGCGGATTTTTCGGGGGGTATACCTATTCTGTAAGAGGCGGCATTTTCTGTAATGCACAGACCGCAAATTTCGTATTGCTTGCTATGTCCTTAGGTTCAGGAGACTGGGCGCAGGCGAAATATCTCTGTATTCCTATTACAGCTTATTTTCTCGGTGCAGTCGTTTCTGAAGAAGCCGCCGGAAGAATCAAGAAATTGCATCTGATTCGCTGGGATACACTCCTGATTCTGATTGAAATGCTTGTTGTGCTGATACTCGGCTTTATTCCGGACAGTGCGCCGTTCCAGATTTCACAGATAGCAGTCAATTTTATCTGTTCCATGCAGTATAACACATTCCGGCAGGCGGACGGCATTCCCATGGCAACCACGTTCTGTACAAATCATATTCGGCAGACTGGTGTATTTTTTACCAAGGGTATCCGTCATCATGACTGGAATCATATCAAAAGAATGGGTTTTCATGCCGGAATGCTTGCGCTGTTCGTTGCTGGAGGCATCACTTCAACAATTGCCTGTCATC